>DAOVMD010000053.1 GCA_030630935.1 Candidatus Mcinerneyibacteriota bacterium
ATAGTTCATGTAAGTGATCCTGTTGAGATAGTTGGAATTAAGGATACCCGCAAGACAGTTTGTACCGGAGTTGAGATGTTCCGTAAGTTACTTGATGAAGGTCAAGCAGGAGATAATATAGGCGTATTGTTAAGAGGCGTAGATAAGAAGGATGTTCAGCGTGGCCAAGTAGTTGCAGCCGTTGGTTCAATTACTCCGCATACGAAGTTTGAATCGGAAGTTTACGTATTGACCGAGAAAGAAGGAGGAAGACACAAGGCATTCTATTCAGGTTATCGTCCGCAGTTTTATTTTAGAACGACTGACGTAACCGGAACAGTTACCTTACCGACTGACATTAAGATGGTCATGCCTGGTGACAGGGTCTCCATAGTAGGAGAATTAATTACTCCTATCGCAATGGAAGAAGGCCTCAGGTTTGCTATCCGTGAAGGTGGTAGAACAATCGGTGCAGGTGTTGTTTCTAAAATTATTGAATAAAGGATAATAATAATGGCAGGTGAAGTAGTAATCCTAGCTTGTGAAATTTGTAAGTTACGAAATTACAGTACCACAAGAAATAAAAAAACGAATAAAGAAAAGATTTCTTTAAAGAAGTATTGTAAAAAGTGCAGGAAGCACACTTTACATAAAGAAACCAAGTAACAGTAATAGTGTGAAGGCCAGTTGCTCAATTGGCAGAGCATCCCGCTCCAAACGGGAAGGTTGGGGGTTCGAGTCCCTCCTGGCCTGCCACTTAAAACGATAGGTTAATCGGTTATGAAGAAGATTATACAGTGGTTTAAAAATCTCCCGGCAAATATCAGATTGATTATAGTAGAAGCGAAGAGAGTTTCATGGCCAGGAAAGAAGGAAGTTTGGGGTTCAACTTTAGTCGTAATTGTGTTAATAATTATATTTGCAATTATTATCGGAATTTTTGATCTTGGAATTACAAAAGGATTTAATCTTATCCTAAAATAAAAGGTTTGATATGGAAAACGAAGAAAAGAAAGAAATAGAAATTAATGAGAAAAACCCGGACCAAGTTCCGGAAACAGAAGTTGTAGAGGAAAAGGCAGTAGATGCTGGTGAGAACTTAGTGACTGACGGTGAATCAGAATCAATAAAAGCTGAAGAACCGACTGTTTCAAGTGACGAGCCTAAGGAAGATGACTCAACCGAATCCGGAGAAGAGGTTGAAGCCGAGCCGGAATCAGAATCAATAAAAGCTGAAGAACCGACTGTTTCAAAAAACGAGCCTAAGGAAGATGACTCAACCGAATCCGGAGAAGCAATTGAAGCCGAGCCGGAATCAGAACCAGTAAAAGTTGAAGAACCGACTGATTCAAGTGACGAGCCTAAGGAAGATGCCACAGCAGCACCCGGCGAAGCAATTGAACCAGCCCCGGAATCAGAACCAGTAAAAACTGAAGAGCCGACTGTTTCAGGTGACGAGCCTAAGGAAGATGCAACCGCAGCACCAGGTGAAGAAATTGAACCCGAACCGGAATCACATATATTGATCGGACCCAATGGTGAGATTTTCGATATTGACAGTGAGTTCCAATGGTATTTTGTTCAAGTTCTTTCAGGTCAGGAAGATAAAATTGCTAAGATTTTATTAGAGATAATAAAGGTAAGACATTTTCAAGAAGAGATTACAGATGTTTTAGTTCTAAAAGCAGAAAAAGCTCAACGAAATCGAAAAGGCGAGAAGAAGCTAGTATTAAAGAAACTTTATCCCGGTTATATTTTGATTAGAATGAGAATGAAGGATGAGAACTGGAGTCTTATTCGAAATTCAAATAATGTAATAGATTTTGTTGGAGGTAAATATAATCCTAATTCAATTTCTCAACAGGAATGGGAAGAGATCTTTTTAGGTAAGAAGAAGGCGAAGCGTGACGAGGTTAGGATTAAGTTTAGTGTAAATGAAAAAGTTAAGATAGTTGGCGGTGCATTCGCTAATTTTTACGGCGACATTGCTGAAATCAATGAAGACAAAGAGCATTTAAAAATATTACTCTCAATTTTCGGCAGGTTAACACCGGTTGAATTGGGATTTGATGAAGTAGAGAAAATTTAATAAAAATTAAAGAGGCGAATCATGGCAGAAGCGATACGAGCGATTGTAAAATTGCATATTCAGGCGGGTAAAGCTACCCCATCCCCGCCGGTAGGTCCAGCATTAGGTCAGCATGGAGTTAACATTATGGACTTTTGTAATAAGTTCAATCATGCCACCAAGGACCAGCCAGGTATGATTATACCGGTTGTTATTAGTATTTTTCAGGACAGGAGTTTCTCCTATATAATGAAGACTCCCCCTGCATCGATATTATTAAAGAAGGCGGCAGGTATAGTTAAGGCATCTGGAGAACCTAACAAGATCAAGATAGGCATAGTCAAGAAGTCCCAAGTTCTGGAGATTGCGAACCGGAAGATGGTTGATCTCAATGCAAATGATATTGACGGGGCTTATAAGATTATTGCAGGTACTGCCAGAAGTATGGGTATTGAAATTGAAGAATAATATTAATTAGGTGGAGAAACTTATGACACCCCAAACAAAAAGAGTTAAGGAAAACTTAGCGAAGTTTGAAAAGGATAAAGCTTATTCAATTGAAGAGGCAATCTCTTTATTGAAGCAGATGGTCGCTCCGAAATTTAATGAAACTGTAGAGCTTCATGTTAGGTTAGGAGTTGATCCCAGGCATGCTGATCAAATTGTTCGTGGGACAATAATCCTTCCACATGGTACAGGTAAGGATGTTAGAGTAATCGTATTTGCAAAAGGCGAAGAAGAGGAGAAGGCGAGATTAGCCGGAGCAAATGAGGTTGGGTCAGCAGATTTAATTGAAAAAATCCAAGGCGGCTGGTTAGATTTTGATGTTGCGATAGCTCAACCTGAGATGATGCGTGATGTTGGGAAGATAGCCAGGATATTAGGTCCCCGAGGTTTAATGCCAAACCCGAAATCAGGAACAGTTGCAAAGGATATAGAGAAGGCAGTCAAGGAATTTAAGAGTGGTAAGTTAGAGTATAGAGTTGATAAAACATCCATTATTCATGTCCCGGTTGGTAAGGTTGCTTTTGATGAAGCGCAATTGTTAGATAATTTAAAGGCAATATTTTATGCTATTGTTAGAGCGAAACCCGCTTCCGCAAAAGGTCAATATATCAAGAGTGTATTTATTACCTCTACTATGGGACCTAGTATAAAAGTTGATGGACCCGGGTTTATTAATTTTGTAAAACAGCAGGGGTAGAAAATGGTTGCACCAAATAAAAAAGTTAAAGTACAGGTATTCCAAGACAAGATTGCAGACCAAAATGCCTACTTTTTTGCTGATTTCCAAGGCCTTTCGGTTAATGATCTCCGAAAATTGCGAGTTGAACTAATGCAGATTAACTCTTCATTTGAGGTTGTAAAGAATCGGTTATTCAAAATTGCAATTAAGGAATCGGTAGAGGAATATCCACCAGAATTATTTACTGGAAATACAGCGATAATTATATCGGATGAAAATATTACAACAACTGCCAAAGTCCTAAAGGACTACGGACGTGTTTTTAAGAAATTCCGTTTAAAAGGTGGTTTTTTAAATTCAAAATTCTTATCAAAGGAACAGCTAGCAGACTTGGCAACTCTTCCGCCAAAACCTGATATGGTTGCACAGTTCCTTGGTATGCTGCAATCACCTTTAAGAAGGCTTGCATTTGCATTAAACAGTGGTCTTCAGAATTTCACTGTTGTACTTTCAGCGATTGCAAAGCAAAAAGACGCGAAAAATTAAAAAAGATTTGGAGGAACAAATCATGGCAAAACTAACCAAAGAAAACATAATTAAAGCCATCGAAGAGATGACAGTTCTTGAGCTCAACGAGCTTGTTAAAGATCTCGAAGATAAGTTTGGTGTTTCTGCAGCCGCAATGGCTCCAGTTGCAGCAGCAGCTCCTGTTGTTGAGGAAGCAGAAGAGGCTGAGCAGACAGAATTTGATGTAATCCTTGCCAACCCAGGTGAGAAAAAGATTCATGTCATCAAGGCAGTACGAGCAATTACCGGTCTTGACCTTAAAGCAGCTAAGGAATTAGTTGAAGCCGCCCCAAAAGCAGTCAAAGAGAAACTTAAAAAAGACGAAGCCGAAGATATCAAGGCTAAGCTCGAAGAAGTTGGTGCAATTGTTGAGATCAAGTAACAATTGTTACTTATACATTTTTGTTTATTATTTCAGACATTCCATCTAATGGTGAAGGAATGTCTGAAATTTCTTATAACCTATTAAAAATAAGAGGAACTTTGGGAGAAACAAACTTATTTTTTTATTATAATACCTAAAATTTTAGGAAGAAATCTATGCCAAACTCTCAAAAAAAATATATAGAAAGAAAATCCTTTGCAGGTATCCATACAAACACAGAAGTTCCGAATCTTTTATTAACTCAGTTTCAATCGTACGAGAATTTCCTACAAAAGAATCTTCTCCCGGAAGAGAGGAAGAATATTGGGTTACAATCTGCATTTAAAGATACATTTCCAATTTTTAATGATAGTGGAACACTTTCACTTGAATTTGTAAGTTTTAACCTTGGCAAACTAATCTATGGTGAGCGCGAATGCAAGGAAAAGGGATTAACATACTCTGTTCCATTAAGATTAAAGGTTATGTTTGTAATCAGGGATATTGATGAAGTTACTGGTGAGAAGCGAATTAAAGAAATCAAGGAGGAAGATATTTATCTTGGTGATGTTCCTTTAATGACAGCCAGGGGGACCTTTATTACAAACGGTGCTGAGAGAGTTATTGTTTCTCAGCTTCATAGATCTCCAGGAGTTACTTTCCTTGAAGAAGAAGGGAAACTTGATGCTTCAGGCCAGAAATTATTTACTGCTAAGCTGATTCCATATTTTGGAACATGGTTAGAATTTTCTTATGATACGAATAATATTTTATACATTCTCATTGATCGAAAGAAGAAATTTCCTGTCACGACATACTTGAAAGCCTTAGGTTATTCAGTCGAAGAAATTATTAAAATATTCTATGACACAATCGTGGTAAATATCTCGAAATCTTCAACTGAATATCATGGTTGGATAATTGCACAAGATGTCATCAATGAAACGACAGGTGAGATAGTAGCGGAAGCAGGTATGGAGATTGATTCATTTTATATGAAGAGATTTTCACTTTTAAAAATCCATAAGGTTGAGTTAGTTGATGAGACTAAGGTTGTAAAATATACAATCTTAAATACCCTGCAGAAAGATACTGCAGAAGGTACTGATTCTGCCCTTGAGCAGATATATAAAAAGTTACGTCCTGGTTACCCGGTTAGTCCCAAGCTGGCAAAGGATTTATTTGAAAACCTTTTCTTTAATCCAAAGCGGTATTCTTTGGGTAAAGTCGGGCGTTATAAATTAAATAAGAAATTCGGGATTGATATCAGCGAAGATACAATGATTTTAACTCGTGAAGATATTATCTCAACAATTGCAAAATTAACCAGTATTGATACGGAGTCAGAAGAGAGTGACGACATTGATCATTTAAGTAATCGTCGAGTTCGTTCAGTTGGTGAGCTTGCAGAGAATGCAATCAGAAGTGGTCTTTTAAAGATGGCCAAATCAATCTCTGATAAACTGAATTTTCCTGATGTTGAAGAACTTCAGCCATACGATATTATTGTAACCAAGCACTTTACTTCTGCAATCAACGATTTCTTTGGCCGTGGTCAATTATCACAGTTTATGGACCAGATCAATCCTCTTGCAGAGATTACACACAAGAGACGATTATCTGCTCTCGGACCAGGTGGTCTCCACAGGAAGCGTGCAGGTTTTAAAGTCAGAGATATTCATCCTACACATTACGGCAGGATTTGTCCGATTGAAACACCTGAAGGCCCTAACATTGGTTTAATTACCTCACTTGCCACGTATGCAAAGGTTAACGAATACGGTTTAATCGAGACTCCATTTAAGAAAGTCACAAACGGCAAATTAACAACTGAAATATTTTACATGACTGCAGATGAGAGTGATAAATATATTATCACCCAGGCTACTACAAAAGTAGATAAGAACGGTAAAATAGTTGATAAATTCATATACGGTTCAAAGAAGGGTGAGACATTATATGTAACCCCGAAAGATGTTCAATTTATTGATATCAGTCCTACTCAATTAGTTTCAATTTCATCAGCCTTGATTCCATTTCTTGAGCATGATGATGCGAACAGGGCACTTATGGGTTCTAATATGCAGCGCCAGTCAGTACCTTTATTATTTCCCCGGCCTCCAATCGTTGGAACCGGAATGGAGAAAATTGTTGCACGCGACTCCGGAATGGTTCATCTTGCGAAGCGTTCAGGTAAAGTTAAGTATATTGATGCAACTAAAATCATTATTGAACCTGATAAAAAAGAAGATGAATTTGATAATAAAGATATATACTACCTTTCAAAATTTTTCCGTTCTAATCAAGATACTTGTATTAATCAAACCCCTATCGTTGAGCTGGGGCAGAAGGTAAAGAAGGGAGCAGTTCTTTCAAATGGAATGAGTATTGATAGCGGGGAACTTGCATTAGGGAATAATGTCCTGGTAGCATTTATGCCCTGGGAAGGTTATAACTTTGAAGATGCAATTCTGATTAGTGAGAGATTATTGAAGGACGAGGTGTACACTTCTATTCATATCCAGGTAAATAAAACTGAAGCTCGAATGACAAAGCTTGGTCCCGAAGAGATCACGCGGGATGTTCCTAATGTAAACGAGAAGCAGTTATCAAAACTTGATGAAGGCGGAATAATTCAAGTTGGTGCATATATTCAGCCTGGTGATATTCTTGTTGGGAAAGTTACTCCACGAGGTGAGACAGAATTAACCGGTGAAGAGAAGCTCTTGAAAATTATATTTGGAAAGAAAGCCGGTGATGTTAGGAACACTTCATTAGTTGCTGACCAGAGTACAAAAGGTACAGTAATTGATGTTAAGGTTTTTTCCAGGAATGAGAGTGAGCTTGATGAAGGTTCACGAAACCAAATTAAGAGGAAAATTCAAAACATTAAGGATCAGGTTGAAGTTGATAAGCAGCGGCTTGAAAAGCAGTATATTGCAAATATTCAAATTGGAATAAAGAAAATTCCTATTTCTAAGTCCATTAAAGATGCCGAGAAAAAGATCCTTGTTAAGAAGGGTGCATTTTTAAGTATTACCGATATCACCACTTGTTTAACCATGAAGATTGACATTGGAAATTATTTCACTGATCTTGAAGCTGTTGAGAAAATTGCAGTTTTACAGGATAAATATAAAGATAATCTTTCTAAAATTAATCATCAATTGAAGAAAGACATGGATATTATTAAGAGAAGTGAGAACTTACCCGCTGGAGTCATCAAGAGTGTCAGTATTTATACAGCACAAAAGAGGAAGATCACGATAGGTGATAAAATGGCAGGTCGGCACGGAAACAAAGGTGTTGTTGCAAAGGTTCTTCCTATTGAAGAGATGCCTTATTCAAAAGATGGTACACCTGTCGATATCGTATTGAATCCGCTTGGTGTTCCTTCACGTATGAATATCGGGCAGATCTATGAAACATTATTAAGTTATGCTGGGTTCATTCTCAATGAGGATTATGAATCCCCTGTCTTTGATGGTGCGTCAGAGAAGGATTTACTGGATTTATTTAAGAAAGCCGGGATCCAGAAAACTGGTAAAACCACGTTATACGATGGAAGAACCGGAGACGTTTTTGATCAGGATGTTACGGTTGGTGTTATGTATATGATGAAGTTGAACCACCTCGCAGAGGATAAGGTTCATGCCAGGTCAACTGGTCCATACTCTCTCGTAACACAGCAGCCATTGGGTGGTAAAGCACAGATGGGTGGTCAGCGCTTAGGAGAGATGGAGGTTTGGGCATTAGAAGCTTATGGCGCAGCATTTACTTTACAAGAAATGCTGACAATTAAGTCTGATGATATTGATGGCCGGTTAAAGGTATTTGAATCAATTATTAAAGGAGAAAATCCTTCATCGCCCGGTATTCCTGAATCATTCCACGTTCTTGTTAAGGAATTACAAGGGTTATGTTTTGATATTGATTTAATAAAAGATAAGTCAGACAACCGAAAGTTCAGTGGAATCAAGATTCGCTTAGCTTCACCTGAGAAGATCAGGTCATGGTCTTTTGGAGAAGTTAAGAAAGCAGAAACAATAAATTATCGTACTTTTAAAGCTGAAAGAGACGGTTTGTTCTGTGAGAGAATTTTTGGACCTACAAAGAACTGGAGATGTCAATGCGGGAAGTTTAAAGGTAAGAAATTTAAAGGAACCCGTTGTGACCGTTGTGGAGTTGAATTAACAGAAAAGAGTGAGCGTCGTCGAAGAATGGGTCATATTGAGCTTGCAGAGCCAGTTGCAAATGTCTTATTTTTCCATGGCAGCCTTTCAAATTATATTGGATATCTTCTTGACATGAAAGTTAAGGATATTGAACGATGTATATATTATGAGAATTATATCGTAACAGATCCAGGTAAGACCCCGCTCAAGTATAAGCAGGTTTTCCCTGAAAGATTATACCGGCAGTTCAAAGCAGATTATGGTGAGAATTCTTTCCAAGCTTCAATTGGAGCCAGGGGCATCAGGAAATTATTGAGTAAACTTGATATCCCGAAAATGTATAAGGAATTAAGATTACAGATCAAGGAATATGAAGAGAAGGAACAGAAGACATTAAAGGATAAGCGAATCATTAAAAAGATGAAGATTGTCAGATCGTTGTATAATTCTGATAATAAACCCGAGTGGATGATCCTTGATGTTTTACCGGTTATTCCGCCTGACCTAAGACCATTAGTTCCATTAGAAGGTTCCCGGTTTGCAGCTTCAGATTTGAATGATTTATATAGAAGAGTAATTAACAGGAATAATAGGTTAAAGAAATTTAAAGAAGCTGAAGTTCCTGATATTATCATTAAGAACGAAAAGAGAATGCTTCAGGAATCAGTTGATACTTTATTTGATAATGGTCGTCGCGGCAGGGAAGTTTTAGGTTCAAATAAGCGTCCTCTAAAATCACTCTGTGAAATGCTGCGTAGTAAACGCGGTCGATTCAGGCAGAACCTATTAGGAAAAAGAGTTGATTATTCCGGTCGAGCAGTTATTGTTGTTAATCCAAAACTAAAGATTTCTGAATGCGGTTTACCAAAGGAGATTGGTCTTGAGTTATTTGAACCATTTATCAAACATAGAATGAAGGTTTATGACGATAAAAAGATCACCCAGGGTTTAAGGATTATTAAATATCTTGATGAACAACCTCAGATGTTAACCTTCCTTCAGAAAGAGTTTGAGAGACGCCTTGTTCTATTAAACAGAGCCCCAACTCTTCATAGGTTAGGGATCCAGGCATTTCAACCAAAACTTGTTCCGGGGAAAGCAATTCACATGCACCCATTAGTATGTGCCGCCTTCAATGCAGACTTTGACGGTGACCAGGTTGCGGTGCATCTGCCTTTATCGGTGGAAGCTCAACTTGAATCCAGGTTGTTGATGTGGTCAAAAACAAATATCTTATCCTCTTCAAATGGTGAGCCGATTGTTGTTCCGTCTCAGGATATGATTCTTGGAATTTATTATTTAACCAAGGACGTTGAAGGTGGAGTAAGTAATCCTGTTCCGTATTGTACAATTGAAGAGATTGAGCTTGCATATTATCATAAGAACATTACTCTTCACGAGCCTATCAAGTTTGCTTTAAAAAATGGTGACATAATTAAAACCACACCGGGTAGAGTTATTTTTAATTCAATTTTACCTGAGGAGTTAGGTTTTATAAACAGGACAGTTACAAAAACTTACCTGAAGAAAGTTATCTATAAAGCTTACAAGCTTACTGCTCGTGAGAAAGTAATCGAAATGCTTGATGAGATTAAGCGTTTAGGATTTAAGTACTCAACAATTGGTGGTATTACTTTTGGATTATTCGATATTGTTATTCCGCCAGAAAAATATAAGATTTTAAAAGAGACCGAAGTAGTTATTAAGGAAATCAATGACAGTTATCAAAAAGGATTAATCACAGATGTTGAAAGATATAAAACTGTTATTGATAAATGGGCCAAGACAAATTATCAAATCCAGGCAAAAATGCTCCAGACCCTGAAGAGAGGTAATCTTGAGGATAAGAGAACCTTATTTAATCCTATCTATATTATGTATGATTCAAAAGCAAGAGGTTCAGAGCAGCAGATTAGACAGTTAGCCGGAATGCGTGGTTTGATGGAGAAACCGTCAGGTGAGATTATTGAGATTCCTATACAATCCAATTTCCGTGAGGGCTTGAATGTTCTTGAGTACTTTATATCAGCGCATGGTGCTCGAAAAGGACTTGCTGATACTGCCTTGAAAACTTCTGAATCCGGTTATTTAACCAGACGTCTTGTAGATGTCGCACAGGATTTAATTATTATTGAAGATGATTGCGGAGCGAATACCGGTATTGAAGTCACGGAACTTAAACGTGGAGACAAGGTCTATGATGATATATCTTCCAGAATTATTGGGAGATTTCTCTCTGCTGATGTTAAGGATCCAATTTCAAATAAGAAAATCGCCAAGAAAAATGCTTATGTTGATGAAGATTTGGCAATGAAGATTCAGAAAGCCGGGGTTCGAACAGTTAATGTAAGATCAGTTTTAACTTGCCAGACAAATCGCGGAATTTGTCAGAAATGTTATGGTCGGGATCTTGGTACGGGTGACTTGATTGAAATGGGCGAAGCAGTGGGTATTATTGCAGCCCAGAGTATTGGTGAGCCTGGAACACAGCTGACGATGAGAACATTCCATATCGGTGGTATTACTTCTAAGCGAGTTGAGAAAGATAAAATCGTTGCGAATATGCTTACGATTATGAATGGTGGAGTTTATAGGATTGCTGATATCGAAGGGAAATTAGTTCTTGACGGATTTAAGCGCACCGAAAAATTAACCAAGAAGAAAACTTATAATATTTCTAACGGTGTTTTTTCGATATTCTCAGAGAATTATCCCAAACCAATTATAATTGACTTTAATCCCAATAATGGTTTAATTTCCAGGATTCACTCTGGAAACAAGAAGGATTATGATAAGGTTGCATTATTAAAGGGAACTGTAAAATACAGACTTCAATATAATAAAAAACCCAATTCAAATAATGAAATCCGTAACCTGTCGCGAGATGCGGAGATTATAATCCTTTCTGATCGAGTTAGGGAAAAAGAAATTATTGTTGACCCAAAGACCTCAGAGATTTCTGTAACCTTTTCCACTTCAGGTGAGAACATTATTCATCCAAAGACAAAAGAGAAGATTTGTCCCAAGGGTCATATAATTGATGCAAGTCGTGCAAATGAAATAGTTAAGGCCGGTTTTACTTCTGTCAAGGTTTTTGTAGAATTAGAAAGATATAAAATTCCTTATGGAGCAAAATTAGTGATCAAGAATGGTGCAAAGATTTCTAAAAAGACCACAATTGCAGTAAAAACCATGTATTTTGAACCCATTCTTTCAGAAGCAAATGG
>DAOVMD010000016.1 GCA_030630935.1 Candidatus Mcinerneyibacteriota bacterium
CATATCCAAACCTCCTATTATGGGTAATTTGAATATGATAACATAAATTACCAAAATCCGGTAACTTTAATTGACACCAACCGGTAATTCTAATTGTCGCTAATCAGCCGGCACCCTATTCTTCATAAATTCTCTTTTTCCCCTATATATCAATCTTTTTTACTAATAAATGGAGAACTTGGGTTAGGGTGTTTGTCCAAACTTTGCTGAACCATAACACTCTAATATTAATTGCCTGCTCATATTAATAGTATACTGGAAAAATTCTAAAAAATAAAGAAGTTTTAATTCTGGAAAATTTTACATTATTTATTTTTTAAATTCATCAATAAGTGAATTGTTATATGAAAATCTTTTCAACAAATAAGTAAGAGGGAAGCACCCATTACTTTAAAGTTAAAAGATATTTATTAATTGAATAATAGTATTAATTAACATTGTATAAATAAAATATAAAGGAATTATAATTGAAAATGATAAAACATCAAACTTTTTATAGAATTCTTTTCTAATATAATTATTAAAATAAAATAGGTATTCAAAAAATATCGCAAAACTTAGAAATAGTAAAAAATTCAGTAATATTAAATTATTGGTTATTTTAATTAAATCTAATATTATTGAATGTATGAAAAAAATTGAAAATAGAAGCAATATTCTTGAAGTTAGTTTAAAATAACGATTTTCATTTTTAATAGAAGTCATAGAAAATGAAAATACCGTTAATGCAATAAAACCTTTTTCAATAAGAGTTTTGTGTTTGCAAAATGAAAATATTAAGTTATATCTTACAAATATCATTAGAAATGCAAATACTACTGCTATCATACTAAAAACTTTAGAAAATTTATCTACTTTTTCTTTCATATTTGGATCTCCTGTATTATTCTAAATCTACTTCGAAAGGAGGTTTAACAGGTATATCTTTAGCTAATCTTTCTTGACTCATTCCAAGTGCAACTAAACCACTTCCAAGAAATCCAACTGACCAAGAAACGCCTATAATTGTTGGACGTTTGAGCTTATACCCTATTGCACCCAGAAATGTTGCACCTACTACTATATAAGCCCCAATTTCTTGTACACCTTGTGCTTCTTTTATTGTATCGTTTTTTTCTCTTTCAGATGTAAAAACTTTAGTCCCATCGTCTCTAGTAATTATCCCTTCTCTAGTACCTTCTATAGTATTCTTGCTTAGATCACTTCTCGATTCTGCTAAAATGTCATCAGGATCATCAGAGAAAATAGTCTTTTCTTCTTTAATCTCATTAATTCCTTTTTCACGTTCCAAAAGTTCTGACTTAAATTGATTCAGTTGCTTTTTCAATTCTTCTAAAGTTTTTTCTGTTTTATCTTCTGCTTTTTTTTCTTCTCCCTTTTCAGTGTCTTTTGTTGATTGACTTATTGCATCAAATTTAACTTCTAATCCATGTGGATCTTTATATTTTATAGGATTATTCATGCAATATACCCAACGATTCAGTGATTGTGGGTTATTTAAATTTCCTTTCAATGGATCCGGTTTCATGAATCGTCCCATCTTAGTATCCAGGAACCTTGCTTCAAAGTAGTCTAATCCACTTTCTCTATCACGTTCCTTACCTGTGAACTTATAATTATTATCAAGCCCTTCTATTGTTTTAGTCCAGATAATATCCCCGAACGGTTCATACTTATTATGTTCTAAAACGTTTCCTACATTATCAAGAACAAGTACTACTGACCCGATAGTATCCGAGTATAGAAACTTTCTGGATCCCGGTATCAAGCTCCCTGCTGCATCAAAATCAACTCTTGAATATTTCTTATCCCCAATATTCGTGTATAAATGTTTTGGTTTTGGAATATCTTCCAGTTTCATTTCCATTACTACATTTGTACCTTCATATATATAAATAGTTGAATCATTTGTATTAGGATAACATTCCTTAATCACTCTCATTCCATTTACATCATAAAACATCTGTAATTGACTTTCAATTTTCATTACTATCTTATTATCAATAATTTTAGGAAGATGCCTTGTATATTTCACCATCATATTATCATAATCATACTCATATAATTCCTGTTTATAAACCTCATCTCCATTCCTGAAATAGTCGCGTTGTTTTGGATTACCATTCCCATCATAAAAGAATAAGACATATTCATTCTTTCCCGCTTTATAATTAAGATTCATCTTAGTCATCATATTGGATTTAATATCATATTCATAAGGAATATTATTATATTTCGAATCATAAGTCAAACGATTACCCGTATTATCATAAGAATAAGAGGAACCTTTACCATAATATTTCCCATTCACCGTTATCAACCTATCCAGGGAATCATATTCATATTGTGTAGAGATATTATGTTCATCGATTAACTCTACTCTATTTCCTACATCATCATACTTATATTCATTCTTATAAATAATCGTGTCACTCTTAACCAGCTCAAAATATTCATTCCAGTATCTAAAAGGATTATATCTGTAGTTCACTATAATATCATTTTGTTCAAATCGTGTCTTTAATGTCTGACCCATTGGATTAAAATCCTGAAGTTCTACGATACTCTGATTTGATAAACTATCCCCCATCAATTCTTCATTTAATTTAACAGCTCTACCCATGTAATCATATTCATAGATAGACTTCTGAATCTCACTCCCGTTTACAAATATTGAATTATCAAGAAGTTGACCACCTTTATTATAATTATAATTATGTGCGATATTAACCGGACCAGTAATAATATCGTGGTAAATCTCTTCATTCTTACTTTTTATTCTACCTAATTGATTATATCCATTAATCAAATGACTATTTAATATATTGTTATCCTTGTCATATTTACTTTTTGAATACAGCATCCCTATACCATTATTCCCGGCATTATCATAGATATTCTCAATATAACTACCATCCGGGTATATCTTTTGAACCAGCCTATTTAATTCGTCGTACTGGAATGTTTTTTCATTACTCACTCCATCTCTAGACCAAATTAAATTTCCATTTTTATCAAATTGAAATTCCTTAATCCCTGAATCGGGTTCAATTTCTTTAATCTTCCGGTCAAGGGTACTATAAAAATAATGCGACTTCATCCAGGTTTCATCGTCTTTACTTGTACGAGTTTCAATATGATTCCCAATCAGGTCATACTTATAAAATGTCTTTGATAATTCAATTCCGTTCTCATCCACTTCAACAACTCTTTCCAATAAATCCTGAGTATTATAGAAATTCCTCTTTGACCGTCTATTCACATCATACTTTATAATATAATTATGCCCGTCTTTATATTCATATTCAATATATTTTCTATTATTCATACCTTCTTCAGCATCAGGAATATATATCTTATTCTGTCTTCCTAATCCATCATATTCATACTCAATATAACTCTGACCAGCTTGATTCCTGGGATCTACACACTGAGTAGGGGTATCCAGCCATTGGAATGATGGCTCAAAAATCTTCCATTGTCTGCTCATATTATCATAATTAATCCCGTTCACTACCCACCTTGTTCTCCCGTCAGATTCCTGTTTTTCTTTCATTGCACCATAAATGTACCTGCTCCAGCAGTCAAAATAATAAATACTTTCGGCATATTTCTCTCCTGAAGAATCATCAATTAAATTCTTCTCAATTGTATAAATTGGATAAACCAGGTCGTTATATTCATATAAAGTATGACCACCATCAGGTTGAGGATAGGTTACTTTTACCGTTCTATCAAGTGAATCGTATTCCTTCAATGATACATTTCCATTTATATTCGTGGTATCTTTCAATAAATATGTATTTGGATAATAATTATATAAACTGGTTTGATTCTTTGGATTAGTTATTTGTGTGGGCATAGAATATTTATATGAAGGATCAAATGTTTTTGTAGTTATATTTCCCATGGCATCAACATTGATTATTTGGTTCCCGAAGATATCATACCCAAAGTTCCTGATAACATCTTTCCCCGGATCCCATGTAATATTTCCTGTCTCATCATACTCACCATAATATGTAATACTCTTTGTTAAGTTACCACGTATTAACTCATCCTTTTTTGAAGGATCGTAATATATACTGATTAAGTCAGAATCATTTAAAGAATAGTTTTCCGGGATATTCCCTGGGTTTATACTGTAATCATCAAAAATAAATTCTTTTTTTGAAAGGAGTTTTCCATTAATATCTTCCTTTTTAATAATCTTTGTCTTATTCAGGATATTTCGCTTACGATATTCAATATCTGTTTCATGTAAAAAGGTTTTAATTAACTTAATATCGTCATCAATATATAAATTACCATCATTGTCACGGAGTTTCCTTTTATTTCTCAGTAGCTTTACATTACCATAATTATCAAATACTATATTTTTAAAACCCGTACTATATACTAATGCCTGGTTAATTTTATCATACTTATGAATAGTTTTTGACATTAATCTAGTATTATATACCGTAGGTGGGTTATTGATAAACCAATCTTCCGGGAATTGCTGAGTAATCCATTCAAATTCAATCTTTTGAACCAAGCATCCTTCTACCTGTAAATTAAATAAATTAAAGCTTACTTCTCCTTCATAAAACTCTGTGCATCTTTCATATCCCGAATAGGGAGAATTTATAAAGATACTTCTATTTTGATATCTCTTCCAGATTCCTTCGTTTATATAATAATGTACTTCATTCGAATTATCAGGGAATTCAATCCTAACCAATGCCGGGAAAGAAGCGTTCTCAGGATTACACACTCGATAGTACTTTGTCTCTTTATCTTGGTCACGATCTTCTTTTCTGGTTAGAACACCATAAGTACAATGAGTAAATACCTTTGGACTGCTATTACCTTCTTCATGTATTATATCTTTTAATTTTTCAATATCATATGGTGCATAATAATTATACCGATGGTATGAATATTCAACGATACCTTTCGTAGCATCATCAGGATTCATCTTAATCCCATTAGAATCAAGATTATTACTATTATTAACAGGATAAATAATTTTATTTAAATGTCCATTTCCATCATAATCATATATAAAAGGATTTATAATATCTATTCCGCTTTTTAGGAATCTTACCCTCTTTAATAATTTCACATTTCTAGATTCGGTAGATACAGTGTAAACAGATCCAGCATTAATTGTTCTGTTAATATATTCATATTTAACTGTTAGTACTTCATTATTTGAATTCTTATATCTGATATTCTTAATATAATTTACATCCAGACCACCTTTATATGTCCATTCATCCCAATTAATCTCAATCTTATAACCATTTGAATCCTCAATACTGGATATTGTATCATATTTTAGGGTTTCTACAAGGGGAAATTCGAAGTAAACACTGTCTTCATTATATGTTATATCATAATTTTCACCACTTGGTTCCTGGTCAAGTTCTCTAATGTTTGCTGAATTGATAATTTGAAAAATATACTGCATTATCTCATCAGGAGACGAAGTAACTTGAATGTGAGGTGGTGTAAAAATCTTTTCTCTATCAATCTCAATTGACACTGTAATTGTATTTGCTTTTGACTCATAATTATACTTAAAATAATTACCATTTGTATCTTGAATTTTTAATACTTTATAATCTAACCATCGGTACTTTCTAAGTGGATAACTATCTTGAATAGCTTGAATCCAACTATCAATCACATCATCAGATATATCTTCTCCATTAATTACTTCTATTTCATCTTTAAGGGCAGTTCTATCTCTATAATTGGGATATGCTTCGTATAATACACCTGACTTTGTAAATATTTCAATCCTGCTTGTCGGGGATTTCGGAAGATATACATCATCTGAATAACTATTAGGAGTTTCAATATCAAAATCCTCAGCTTTAAATTTCACCAAGTAATATGAATTATCCGTCGTGTATGATGTTAAATATCCAGGGAATAATAAATTTTCGTTCGGTTCGGCAAATGTATGTTCTGAACCATCGGTTTCAATTAAAACAAATTCATCGGAGATAGGGAATCGAACATGGTCATCTATATCCTGAACCATTGTATCCGATTTATTTTTACTTCTAATTCTTAAAGTCGGCACACCTAAAGACCAACCAACACCAAACTCTCCAATTTCCTTTATGGTTAATGTTTTCTTTAATTTTCCATTCTCTCTAATCAAACAATTATGCCAAATTTTACTATTATACATCCTTGTAAGTGAAGGATAAAGTCCATTTCTCCCGGGTAAACTTGCATCGGTAAAAGAAAACATTAAATTCCCGTTCATAATATTAATGTTTTCATTCCCGGCTCCGGATGAAAACCTGGTATTGGGTGCAACTCCTTTTGCCTGATTATAATCAACCTGAGCAAAAGTGATTATTGAGAAAATTAATAATATCAGTAAAATTAAGAATCCTTTTATTTTTTTCATTTTCCCTCTCTCCTGTTTATTTCCTGAATTTTCTTAATTCTTTTTATATCATATTCTGCTTGTTTTGCAATTTTTGAATCAGAGAAATTACTTACTACCAGTTCGTATGATTTTAGTGCTGATTTAAAATCGTTTTTCTTCTCGTAACACTTTCCGATTTTATACAGGGCGTTCTTTGTCTCTTTATGGCTTGTATATTTTTTAATAAGTATTTCATATGTTTCAATTGCTTTGTTTAACTTCCTATCTGAATAATGACATGTCCCTATCCATAACATGGAGTATGGTGCATGCGGTGAATCGGGGAATTCTTTATACAGGGTCTCAAAGGAATCTATCGCATCCTGGATATTATATTCATGTTCTTTTTTCTTTAACGCATTCTCTCTATCCCATAAGAAATATAGAGTCTTCCCTTGTAAAAATAATACATCATCTCTCGATTCACTATCCTGATATTTTGCCAGGAATATTTTCGTCAGTTTATATGTATCCTTATATTTCTTCATCTCAAACTTTGCCAGGGCTTTGTCGAATAAATCCGATGACTGGTCGGCAAAGATACTAACTGTACAAAAGCTCATGATCATTAATAATACTATTAACCTTTTCATTATTTCCCTCCCTGTATCTTATTTTGTGAATTGAAATTATCTATCACAATCTCATTGTACAAGATTAAAATTGATATTTGTTTATGATAAACGGTCACATCAATACTCTCTATCTTATTAAGGAACTCAAGAGCTTTAAATAAATCCCTGATTATTTTCTCAGTTGAATTTATATCAGAAGGTACTGCAATATTTACCTTACCTAAGATATCAATTGTCTTTTCGAGCCATTTTTGTTCATCTCCTTCTAAACCGAGTTGATTCAAGTCGAGTATTAATTCATTTATATAATTGGATTTATGAAATTTAATCTCTAATACAAATAGGAAATTCCTGGAAATTTCATATATACCTCCTTCTTTTGTATATGCGTCAAAATGTATTTCATAATATCCTGGGGTATCCGGTGATTTATTTAGAGAGATTATTCTCTTCCTAACTCCCGGGTTCAGTGTAAAGTACCATTCAGCAGAATTCTCATTAAGAATATCTGCTTCGGGTAAAGTCTCCAGAATTGTCATGGTACCGGGTACATTCTCAAGGATTTTCATCTCTACCTTGACACTGGATGACTTCAAATCCAATTGGAAAGGTAGCTTTGCGGACGGGAAAGTATAAAAGATTGGTTTCTTTAAATATCTGAACGATTTCCTGAGTAATTTTTTAATCGTTGATATATTCTCTTCATTGATCCCTTTCAATAAATTAAACCCAATATAAACTGTTTCACCTTCCCCGAACTTATTAAGGATAATCACCGGGGAATACTTTCCGCTGTTCTCAAAATCACCAATTGGGGTTCCTGTTAATAATTCCAGTTTCTCAAGTTTCACTCTAACCGGAAATACAGCTTGAGTTGAGACTGGTGAATTATTTAAAATTATTTCATATTCCTTATCAGGATAATATCCCTTAAACTGAATCCCAAAAACTTCTGATTCATTCCCCTCGCCTTGGAAATGTTTATATTCAGACGAGATGATTCCTTTACCCAATCTTATATGCTCACGAATTTCATCAGAATGCAGTTTATCAAGGTTCCTCGAATTCCCTAATACAAGGTAAACCCTATACAGGTTTGTTCTGAAATCATTCACAAAGTCCTGTTTAGAATAAACAATCTTGTAATACGGGACGAACTCATCAAGTACTTCTTTCAATTTCCTAATCTCCTGGGAATCGGAATTTAAAGCTTCTTCATTTATCCAGACAAGAAGTGTACTTCCGAATGTTAATACGGATTCATCTTCATCAAGAGTATCCTTCAGTATTACTTTTAATTCGTTATCCTCCTCAATATTCCCTGCATTATCAATTCCCCGGTATTTAATAATCCACCTGCCTTCATCATGGTTATCGAGAGAAAACGGTTCAAGGTAGTTTAGCCAACCGGAGTCGTAGTTTGAGTTATCTGAGATTTTATATTCTGACTTCTTCAACCCTGAAGGCGGATTTCCGGAATCAACAGATGTAATCGTGAAATCGGTCTGGGGTATAATGGAGATCAAACCGTTCTGGATTGAATATGGTTCATAAGAAATCTCGGAACTTGGTAATGATTTATCAATCAGGAACCTTAAATTCAATGAACTGGAATTCCCGGCTAAGTCAGTCGCTGTGATCTCAAGTTCATGGTTACCTTCCTCGGAAATAGTTGTTCCCGTTGAGTATTCATTCCCGTTTAATCGAACATCTAAAGTATCAGGGAACTTATCCGATACTTGAATAATAGGAATCTTATCCCGGTTATACATTCCGTTGTTTTCAACATTATTAACTGAAATCAGCGGTTGTGTATTATCAAGGTAAACATTTGTAATTACATTAGATGATCGTTGACCTTCAGAATTCTCCGCATAAAACTCTACAGAGTATTTTCCATCCTGCTGAATAATCCCATTATAATTCTTCCCATCCCAGATAAAATTAATACCTGTATTTCCATCGATTTTTGTTGCCTTCTCCAGTATCTTATTTTCCAGTTCATCCCTGATAATAAAATGTACAGTTGCTTCCTTATCGGTTTTTAGATTAAATACCACTCTATCTTTTATCGTGTCAGAGTTAGGGCTGAAGATTTTATTGTCGATACCTAATGATGTAATATTAGGAATGGTTTCATCTAAAACCTTACCGGAGAGAATATACAACGAAAGATGATTGGTCTTTATTCGTATTTTATTATTCTCCAGGTCCTGGGAAACAAAGGCGGGATTGGGTTGAGCAATAACCCATTTAGCCAGGGATTCATCAAAAGTAAATACATTAATCAGGCATTCTTCCATACCAAAGGTCTGGGTATCAGTATATGTAAATTCCATAGTGATATATTCATTAAAATAAGTTTGATTTGACTGAAGTGCAATTTCATACGGTTCACTTATAACAGGATAAATCTCTGTCATATCATATGCCGGTGAATCCATGGGTATTAAAACGGGTGTTATCATTAGTATATCCTGGGGAAGGTTAAGAGCAGTAGGACCAATCTCAACATTAACCTGGTTATCATAACTGATAACATTGCCGGGAACATTCCACTCAAGAACCCAACAGTTCGGAATGATCTGGTAATAGTATTCCTTTATTTCACCATTTCGGTCTGAGTATCCGACATAGGTAAACTTTTCTTCTATCGGATCAAAGATAGGAAAACCTGCAGCAACTGCAATATTCCATTGGAGAAAAGGTAATAAGTTAATATCTTCCGCAATAGTATGATGATTAAATCCTTCATCAGTACATGCCTTTATCTTTGTAACCCAATATGGTGGTGTACCTCTGGTCATTGTACGTGATGAAAGGCCATCACTCTTAATAATACCAGTATCATAACATCCCTCTTTACCAGATTCTGTTATATCACCATAGATTAACCATTTACTATCAATGGTCCAGCCAATAGGTGCATAGAGACGAACATTAAGAAACTGTGGATTGTAAATTATTGGTGCAATTACTCTGGGGTTTTCAAGATAATTAATATCTAAATCTCCTGATTCGTTTAGGTAAAGAACTTTTAACTCCACAAAATCACCACTCGAATAATGGATATATGCAAGTTTCCCTGAGTCGGGAGACGATCTTAGAAGATAGAATCCAACATTATGTTCAGAATCCTGATCTAAGATATTGAGTTTTCCTGAATTCAGATTGTAAGTATATATGTATTGATAATTAATAGACGCAAACGATTCCCACGCTGCCCAAACGATATAATTTCCATTCGGTGACCAGGCCATCTCAAATAAATATCCTGAATATATTTCTGTCTCGGTATTACCATTTACCCAAATTATTTTATCATCCGATTCATAGCAATCAATATAAACAAATTGATTAGGGTCCGTTGGATGCCACCAATAATCCCTAACCTTAGGAGTTCCTCCACCGGGTTTTTGGTAATTCGTAACCACTCCATTGTCATATATTTTAAGAACATACTCCCGGATAAACATGAAGATTGAACCGTCAGGGGAGTATTTGGGTGATATAGTAAACCGT
The DNA here is from genome assembly GCA_030630935.1 of Candidatus Mcinerneyibacteriota bacterium. Taxonomy (GTDB): domain Bacteria; phylum AUK180; class AUK180; order JAQVHJ01; family JAQVHJ01; genus DAOVMD01. Next base: position 10,531 of record DAOVMD010000016.1, read on the forward strand.
CTATTAAACTCCCAGGGTGGGGGCTCAAGGCCAGTTTGCTTTGAAACCAGTTCGGTAGTAGCCCCAGTATCCAAATCCATTTCCCAAATAGAACAATTCCTAACTAAACAATAAGGTAAACGACATGGATAGGATTGACATCCCAAACCGCAACCACAATGACTTCCACCTCTTATATATAACATCTTATTCTCCACTGGATGCTTATCAGGCTGCATGAGATATACCCAATATTCGTAATTTAGGGTGTCTTCAGCATAGAACTCCACAATCTCGTCATTGAATGCAATACTGATAAATTTCTCGTTTGAATAATATGTCCCTGTTCCTGTATCATTAAAGACTGCAGAACAGATATATAATCCTTCCGGGAGATATACTCCTAAATCATCTTTACCATCCCAAACATAACTTGAATTTGTATCAGGTACATTAATTGTCCTAACTGTTAGACCATTTTCATCTCTTATAAAAATATCACCTATAAGAGGAACACTTATATTATCTTCTGAAAACGTAAATACTGTATAATCATTACAGATATCTTCATTAGGCGAGAATGTATCTAAACTGGATTCCAGGACTATATTATCTAATGAATTTAGTATATGTATATCTCGAACAGTAAAATCTGTAGTCTTACCGGCAATATCACTGACTGTAAGTTTAACATTATAAAGTCCATCATCAAAATTCGAGGTGTTTAAACAATGAAGAACCTCATTTTGTTTGGACTCATAAATTGTCTCAGTCAAAGGTATCCAGATATTGGAATCGTAAGGTTTAATCTTTAAATTATAACCTGTAAAGTTAGGATCATCTGCAACTCCAAGAATATTATATCGCCCTGTTATAACCTTTTCTTCAAATAAATTTAAGATAATTGCAGTAGGGTGTTCATTATCAATTATTATTGGCTGACTGAATTCATCTGTTTCATTTAATGTTAAATTTCTGATGTTTGCAGTCAGGTAAAGCATGTATTTTCCCGAAGCTAACGCAGAGATATTCCAATCAGCAATCTTTATGTCTGTAAATTGCTCCGTTCCACCTGCTATGGTTGTTCTTGTCCCGGGATTCTCAATGGTTGAATAAGTTAACATATAATAAAATACGAAATTTGTAAATCCTGTCATGTACCTTGCTGTTCCATGAACTTCCTGAATAAGTTGCAATTCACCATCAAGGATTTGATCTGCAAAAGGACGGGTAATTTCAATAAAGAATGTATCTTCGTAAGTAAATTCAAACTCCTTGATTTCAATGTTATATCCACCCTTACCATCAATCGCTGCAACAAGCACTTTATATGTGCCGGGAGTCAACATTGATTTCGGAATTTGAAGAATATCTCCATATATCCCTACATAATTATAGTATCCAATAAAACGATTATTATTATATTTATACGAAGATTCAACAGGGATTGGTTCAATTGTATTCTTCCTATCATCAATAAGATAACCACACCAATATATCTCCCCTAAATTGGGATCATCGTAATTATTCGTTCCAACAACAATCTCTAAAGGAACTGTGTCTGAAATTATATTAGAAACATTGATAGGAGAAGTCGTTTGTATTTGTATTACAGTATTGTTAACAGATCTTTTTATAAAGTGATTAAAATAACCCCACTCCTCTATCCTTCCTGTACTATATTTAAGCCTTAAGTCAGAACCATTAAAAGATGTAAATATAGCATAGTCAAAGGTCTTATATGGCGAAATTAAAGGGAGAGTTGAATATAAATTACTATCTTGGCCTGAAATCAAAATCTCTGTACTAAATATATTCATATTTACCTTAAAACCGCTCTTTTCATTATCAAAAGCTATGATTGAATCACCTGTAAAATCCTGCAGATTAATGATTTCTAACGATGAAACATTCTGTGGGTAAGTTCCATATGCTGAATAACCGCCAAAACCGGAATAGATATTAATGTTACCATTATCTGAACCAAAAATAATCTCCGGGTTTCCATCCGAATCAAGGTCTTTAAATATTAAATTCGATGTAATTAATCCATTAAAAGTAATTTGATTGGTATTTTCTTCCCAAGTATCAATGTTATACTCATAATACTTTATTTTGTATTGTGTCGCGTAAGTTTTCACTGATACTATAATTTCATCATCATTATCATTATTCAGATCAATCAGGTTAACGACCGAGTTTGTTCCCGGTGTCTGAATACTTATATAGTTGTTTTCATCCATATCTTCACTAATATCAAGAATAATAATCTCACCTGAATCAGTACCGAATATCATTTGAGTCTCATTATCAATTTCTCTAACGATAGGAGTGGAAGTTGGTTTTGCCATCAATCTTTTCGGAAATAATGGATGCTGATTACCTAAATAATCTACTACATTAAAATAAATGATCCCTGAGTTATCCTGAATACAATATGTAATATAATTTAAACCACCATCCCCTATCTTCTGAATCAAAGGTAAGGAAATTAATGCACCATTTAATTGAATGGGGTAATTATCAGAAATGATATCTCTCGTGTTTAAATCCCAAAGATATAGGTCGGTTAAACTGTCATTTGTAGTCAAAATGTTTTCACATGTAATATTTATACCATCGATTAAAGGAGCATCTATAAAAATAGGATGAATCTGATCATAAGAATATACATGAAGAAAAATTAAAATAAAAAAGAATATAAATAAAAGAAACTTTCTCATTGCTCTCCTCCCAAATTAATAACTATCAATTTCAGATTAGTTAAATATATGATTCCATTATTAAAACTTAAAAATGAAGATAAACTTGTGCTTCCTTTGATTTTTTCTGCCATTGTAATACTCCTATATATATTTTTATTTTACCACAACAGAATATAAAAGTCAAGGAAAATTATGAATAATTAGGAAATTATAAATTTTAAATAAAACACCTATGAAAAATTGATATAAATAACAAGACTACTGTATTCAACATAAAAACGCAAGTAAAAACCTCAAATAAACATTTCTCATCCGCAAAAACGTGAAAGCACAAACCATATTAGCCACGAAGACACAAAGGACACGAAAAACATGAAATATTCTTTAATACTTTTGTTCTATATTATAATGGGACTTAGAACCAGAAAGCAAATGATACTTATAATGCATTTCTATGTGGTTTCTACAGGGATTAAACGGATTAAACGGATTAAATTATTTTTAAAGATATTGTTTTTAGTTATAACGTAACATAGAACTATAAAGCAAATGATACTTAAAATGCATTTCTGTGTGATTTTTACATGGATTAAGCGGATTAAAGGGATTCAATTTAAAAAACAAGAACTTTAATATTTTTGTTCTTAAATTATATAGATACTTAGAACCAGAAAGCAAAGGATACTTATAATGCATTTCTGTATAATTTTTACAGGGATTAAACGGATTAATGAGATTTAATTTTTTTAAAGGTTTTGTTCTTAATTACAATGGTACTTAGAACCAGAAAGGAAGTGATACTTAAGATGCAATGCTGTGTTATTTAATTCCAGAGATTTAATAAATTTGAATTATTAAATTTTAATTTAAATATTTAAAGAGTTTTTAATCCGTTTAATCAGGTTAATCTCCCGATGCACTTCATATCGGGATCACCTCCCGTTGGTCGGCGACCTGCTAAAGAAATATTTATTCTTAGTTCTTTCCCTGTTGAAATAAAAAAGGTTCTTCTTCGAGCTTTCGTGTTTTCGTGGTAAATTGCAATTGGATTTCTTTCTTGTTCTTCGTGTTTTCGTGGCTGAGAATCTGGACGCAAGCTAAATCTTCGATGCGTGCCTTTTGTGTTTTTATGGTTTGGTCTTGACTTATTTTTAATTTTATGTTAGAATTTAGAAAAGTTTGGTGGTTTATGTTTAAGGTTAATTTGATTACTGATCATATTCAACATGATTTGGAGAAGGAGAGGTATTATTCTATACTGATTCTTGTTTCGATTGTAACCATTCTTTTTATGATTATTAATCTTGGGTTTAATATTTCTTATATTATTGACACAGGTAATGAACTGGAGAACTTTGAGCAGGTTTCTGTTTATCGAAATGAGATTAAAAACCGGGTGTTACTTGATAATAATCATTTGAATAATCAGATTACACGATTCAATACTTTTAGTCATATTTACAATTCCAGGTCAAATTTCTCTTCTCAACTTAATACTTTAACAGAATTATCTTCTGATGATTTATGGTTTGATAATGTTGAGTATATAAAGAAGAGCACAGAAGAGATCTTTGAGATTAGGGGTACAGCATCAGGTACGGAACAGGTTACAGAGTTTATGAAGAGAATCCGTAATTCATTTAAGAATCTAAATAAACTAAAACTTAAGAGTTCCGAATCATTCAAATCAGGGGGCAGAGATTTTTTGAAGTTTGAAATATATTTAAGTTTGGAAAGTTAATATGGGATCAAAGAAGAGAACTTTTTTTACACTTTTAATTATTATAGTTGTTCTTTTGATTATACAAAATTTCGTCAGGGAAATCTTATCGAAGAACATGACTAAGTACTCCGAATACGTTACTTTCAAGAAGGAGATTGAAATCCTGGAGAGTAATAAAAGTAAAATAAAGAATCAATCTGAAGAGATTAAGAATGCTCTTATTAATCTAAGGAAGCTGAAGTTCCTCCTCAGAGATTCCACCGAGACCATGGAACTCCTGAATCATTATCTCCATAACTCAAATATTACGGTGGACTCCCTGAATGAGAATTCGTTTCAGGAATTTAAAATGTATAATGTATCAGTATTAAATATAAAATTAATCGGATCTTATGAAGAAGTATTTAAATTTCTTCAAAAGATTGAAAATGAAGAGATCTTCCTTGAGATTAAGAAGATAAAATTAAATAGGTTAACCAAGCATAAGGTTAAGACAGAATTACTAATCAGGTCTGTATTATGGAAATAGTAAAACATATAAAAAGACGATTTATATATTCAAAATTATTCATAATAGTTTCGATTATTCTCAGTTTTCAGATTTATACATTCGTTAATACACACTTAAAAATGCAGTATATTCAAAATGCTGAATTATCAACTGAATCAATGTTGACGATTAAACCGGTTAAGGAAATAAGTAAAAAGAAAGATTATGTTGATCTATTGAAATTAAAGAATCCATTTGACCCGGGTAAGCATCGGAAATATCTTGGCTCACAATCCGTAACAAAAAGAAAATTCGAATATAAATTAACTGCGATTTTAATTGAGGGAAATGAACGGGTTGCATTATTAGTGAATAAAAAGAATCAATCTCTTACAGTAAAGAAAGGTGATATCGTTAAGGGTTGGAAGGTTATTTCAATTAAAGAAAATTCAATTACCTTAACATATGACGGGACTTCATTAAAATTAAATCTATGGTAAGAAAATTTTATAAGATAAAGGGCTCTGTTCTGATTTATGTTTTAATTGCAATTATGATTGTAGCTATTCTTATAACAAGTTTAATGGTTTCAATCTCTATTCGAAACAAGTTAAATATTCCAAAAAGAAAAGAAATCCAAATGCTTTATACTGCAGAGTCAGGAAATATCTTTTTAATTAATAAATTAGTAAAAGGAAATAAAATCACATTCAATGAAGAAATTAATTTACGAGATAAATTATCCGAATCATTCCCTGAATTATGCTCTGATTATTTGATACAGGGAAACCTTCATTTGCAGCCGGGATTATTTCAGGTCAGTACAAAGGTATCTAATAACTTTATGGAAAAAACTGTTTCACAGAAATTTGGGATTAA
>DAOVMD010000046.1 GCA_030630935.1 Candidatus Mcinerneyibacteriota bacterium
AATATTATATTCCTGGCGATATAATGATTTATACAAATTTTTCATTAAATTTAAATATAATAAAATTATCGAATTTATTAAAAAGAAAATAATAGTTTCGCTTCGCTCAACAATGAAAAAGTAAGAATGAAAAATGAACAAAAGAAAAATTAACAGGGACTGGAAGGGACTTGTAATTGACTTACTAATATTGTTTATATTTGTTTAGAGCCTTTGATACTTGAAGGTTCTAATGAATGTAAAAACCAAATTTACAGGGAACTAACGAGAACTTAAGAGAACTAAAAGCATCGCTTCGCTCTGCAATTAAGAATGAACAATGAAAAATTAATAATGAATAATGTTTTTGCTTTATATATAACAATGCTCTTATTTATAGCTGGAGTTGCTTAAAAAACAATTGAATACAAAATTAACCACTGATCACACTGAACACGCCGTAAAAAAAAACAAAAAAAGAGAAACAATATGGGAGTCCTTCCCGAATAAAATGAATTTGGAGTACAGTACTTCAGTACGCATTTGTGCTCTTGTGCACTTGTGCCTTGTGCTCTCGACAGCGAAGCTGTCTTCTATCTATAAAACGACTGTTTTTAGCTCTCTGCTCTCAGTTCTCTGTTTTTGGTAAGATTAACGAAGTTTACCGGATAGTTGCCATTCTTTAATGATTCTTTGAAAAGATTCATGTATTTCGTGTCGGTCTTTATCAAGAAATCGTGCTAAATTTATTGAAATCGATTTCTTATTCCTGATGTTTAATAATAATTTATATTTACTTATTTCAATGCTATGAATATCTTCTTTATAAATCGCTATATTTTTACACCAAATATTTTTTAATAATATCTTATTTTGACTGATTATTAAGTAAGGAATTCTAACTGTATGGATTATTTTCATGAAGATGAGTAATACAAGGATAAGAGTCGCTATACTCGCTTCCTGGAAATTATCAAGTCTCTTTAGAAAAAAAAGATATATAAAGAAAGTGATAATTACTAAAACAATAAGAATGACAGCACTAAAATTTGATGCTAACCGAATCTTATAAATTTTTAAATTGTTTTTTTTCAAATCCATTAAAAATCCTATGTTGTAAATTACAAAATATTATATCACATATAAATACTATTGTCAAATTCATTAGAACAAGACATCGAAATTTTACCGGAGATAACTTTTCACATAAGGATTTTTTCCTTTCTTAGAAAGCCTTGGCAGCTTAAGGTAAATTAATGCAGCGTTCTTTACTTATTCTCTGAAAATCTTTATATATTTCGTATCGATCTTTATGAGAAAATCTTGCAAAAATTATTGAAATTGGTTTTTTATTTCTGATATTTAAAAGTACTTTATATTTGCTTATTTCAATGCTATGAATATCTTCTATATAAATCTCTATGTTTTTACTCCAAATATTTTTTAATAATATCTTATTATGACTGATTATTAAGTAAGGAATTTTAATTGCATACATTATTGCCCCGAAGAGAAATAAAAAATATAAAATAATTGGTATAGACGATGCCTGCGAAGGAAGTAGAAAAACTTGCAAAAAAGTATTGCCAAATACAATAAAGCATAAGACAACAACAAACAAAATAGATGCACATAAATCTGATGCCCAATGAATTTTATAAGTTTTTATGTTGTCTTTTTCCAAATTCATTAAAAACCCCATGTTGCAAATTACAAAATATTATATCACATATAAATATTGTTGTCAAATCAATTCGTTATATGATTACAGAAGTTTCCCCATTTTTTACTATATTAATATTTGGATTATATTATAATCTAAGTTGAGAGGAATTTATTCCTTTTATATCTCGTAGGCAGGTTACCACGTAGGGTAAACCTGCACAGCCCGGGTAATGTCATTGCGCATCGAAACAAAGTGAGATCTAGCTTGCGTCCGTCCGAAGGGCGCGGCAATCTCCCGGGTTCAACAGTTCCCAAAATACCCAGGAATTTATTCCTAATATGGAGATAAATAATCCCATGAATGGGATTAAACTTAGGACTAAAGTCCTAGATCTCATTTTTAACCCTTATACCCGGATTTGATTGCCGCGTCGCGTCGCTTCTCGCAATGACATTATCCAGGCTCTTTGCATTAGAGCTAAAGCTCTTTCTATTTTAGAGTGTTAAAACTATGTCATGGAAATAATAAGTATAAAGAGCTAAAAGTTTCACCATTTTTAAAGATTAAATATTTTTCACTTTTCAAAATTATTTATTTCTCTATATTACAAAAGTTATAGAATATTGGATGGATTTTTTGTGGAGCCCATAAATTCATTATAATAATTCGTAGAAATCTTACTGGAGATGACTTTTCACATATGGATTTTTTTCTTTCTTAGAGAGTTTTTCAAATGCCGTTTTAATTATCTTTGACTTGGGTAATTTTCGTAGATTTATAATTGTGATTAATCTGATGTTCCAATCTTTATGTTTGAGTGTTTTGATCAGAATTTCTTCGAATTGGTCATCTTTAGTTTCTCCCATTATTTGAATGAGGTGATATTTCAGTTTTTTATTTTTAGTTTTTTTGAATTTCCTGATTATCAGGTCATAGTGCTTTGGCTGAATAATTTTTATAATGCTCAGCTCAGCAGTTGTCCGGAGCAGAATATTCTTATCTGATTCCAGGTAATCCAAGAGAGCTTCAATTGATTTGATTCCACCTATTGTCCCCAGTATATTGAGGTATGTAAGTGCTTCAGGCTCCTGAATTGAATTTAATTCCTGAAGAATCAACGGTTCCAGCTCCAGGATCTTTAAACTTTTTGAATATGAAATTACCGCTAATCGAAATTTTTTAATCTTAAAGAATTCAAGTATCATATCTTTCGACTCGAGGTCTTTTAATTTACCTAAGAGAACGATTGCATTTTTGATTGCCAGGTCACTTGCTTTATTTTCTTTTAAGAGTTTTCTTAATAAAGGTTTTGTAATCTCCGGACTTGAAATCAAGACCTGGTTAATTGCGCGTAATTCTAATGTTTTATCGGTGCTTAGTTTGTTGTTAATTATAAATTTAATTGCCGGTTCACCGGTCTTCTCCAATTTCTTCCTTGCGTTTTGGACAACTTCCTTATTCTCCCCGACTTCCCAGAGAGATGCAGTCTTGAATAATTCTTCGAATTTCTTATCAGAACTATCAGCATAAATATTGACAGTTAAAATTATTAATAAAAAAACAATTACTAAACAAACTTTATTCTTTATCAATTCCTACTCCAAGTTTTCCCTGAAACCAAATTGAGTTATTTCTCTTATTATTCGAATATTTATCTTTCCCGCCGAGGTCAATCAGTATTCCAATACTGCAAGTTCCCCTGTCGAGTGTGGCAGCACCTTCAATGATATCCTTTACACCTGAATAAATATCATCACCGCTTGAGTCAATTAAAATTCCAATTCCATTTGCATGCCCTGAACCTTTTGCAATCCCGCTTCCTGAGTATGAGTCATTTCCTTCTCGATCAATTAAGATTCCAATTGCCAGGTCGTGCCCGCCGCCTTGACCAACTCCGTCACCTAACTTATATGAATCATTCCCTTCCAGGTCAATTAAAATTCCTGATGCAAGATGAATTCCTGCGCCCTGTCCATAAATCCACGCTGAATAAATATCGTTACCTGACTCATCAATTAAAATTCCTAAGGAGTACCAGTATCCCGCACCTTGGGAATAAACATCCCCGAAATATTTATCATCACCGGATTGATCGAATAGGATTGCGATTCCCCCGGCAAATCCGGAGTACCTTGAACCTATTGAAAAACCCTGAGAGAGTGATTGATAGTGATCTGAATATAATGGCTCGTGCAATACTTTTTTCCCCGTAATATAGATGTCGTCTCCTTCTTTATCTGAGCAGATTCCGATTCCCTTTATCGATGCAAAACCTTGTGAGAATTTTGAAGACTGATAAAGGTCATGACCTGTATAATCAAATATAATTCCCAGGCCAAAATATCCTGCGCCTAAACAAAAGTCATTTGAAAAATACTTATCATTTCCGGAATGATCGATAACCATTCCTATCCCGCCAATTGCCGCACCGAAACAAAGGTCTCCGCCTTGATACTCATCGTCCCCTGATCTGTCATCGATTATTCCGATCCCGATTAAACCGGAGCCCGGTCCCCGGAACTCTGTCCCTATATATTTATCGTTCCCACTTAAATCAATAATTATTTGAAGTGAGTTAGTAAGGTAATCTTCTGAAAATTTATATGTGTCGTCTCCGCCAGTATCAATTATGATTTCGAATTTAAATTCACCGATTTTAAAAGTTTCATTTTCTGAAGTACCAACTTTAATGAGAATATCTTCTTCGATGAAAGTTATTTCTTTTAAATTAATAAAACTTTTCTGAGTTAATAGTTTATTTATTTCAATAAAGAGAGAGAAGAAATCTCCAAGGTTTAACTCAGCCAAATCCAAAATAGTATTTTTATTTTCTTCTTCATCACCTAAAAATAAATTGTAATATTTTTCACGGTCGCTATCTTCCAAATTTAAGTTTTCATATAATAATTTGAATGACCTCGTAATTCTATAGGCAGAACCGAGAAAGTCATTCCCTGATAATTGCGGAGGTATTTCAAAGCTTTGGAGCTTGGTCTCCGATTCAGGCAGGTGAAGAATTTCTCTTGCTGCTGAAACAGATTTTAATGGGTCTTCAGTTAAAGAATTTTTTAGAGAGATTGCAATTTCCGGTAATGCAAGCGGAGTATCAAGTGAAGCCTTGACAGGGTCTAATATGAACTTTCCATCACCCCATTTCTTATTGAAGTTTAAATCGTCAGGAGTACAATTGATGGATATTAAGGCGTCTTGAATAGCATTCCTTTCTTCGATACTAAGAAACTTTGCTCCGGTTATAGTTAGAAATATCAAAATTATTATTAATAAAAATTTTATACGCTGCATTAATTTAACTTTTTCTTTGGTTTAATTGTTATTATCAAAATCTCCGGTGGGCATAGTGACCGCATTCTGTACCGGACATTTCCTGTCATACCAATTCCGCGGTTGACATACATGCAGGATTGACCGTCATAAAAAATTCCCGACTCATATTTCTTACCGAATTTTGAATATTTGAATCTGCTGCCAAAGAAGGGAAGACGAAACTGACCTCCATGTGTGTGCCCAGCTAAAACTAAATCAATTTCATATTTAACTGCAACAGGAAAATGATCCGGGGTATGAATAAGGAATAACGAAAATGTTTTTTGCGAGCCCTTGAAAATTTCAAGAAAATGTTTTTCTTCAATTTCAAAAGATTTGAAAGACCAGGGCATTTCAATTGAAAAAATATTTACCTTAAAATTTTTAAGGGAGACGAGTTTGTCCTTTTCAAATACAGAGATTGCCCCTGCTTTTTTCAAAGCTCTAAATATCTTAACATTATCCCAGTTGCCAAGAGTGAAGTAAGTTGGCGCAATTAAGACAAGTTGATGTATATAAGATTCCAGTTCCAATAACTTATCCCGGTTATTAAGATAGTCCCCTGAAAGAAGAATCATATCCGGTTCCTCTTCCTTTACTATTTTAAGAACCTTTCTCTCCCGATATCCAATTTTATCAATATGGAAATCTGTTAAATGAATAATTTTAATAGGGTGAAATAAAGTTGAATACTTTTCAGTTTCAATTATAACATAAGTTTTCTTCAAGTTATTAGGTTCGAATATCGTGACGTAAAAAAATAAGGAAACCAAAATTAATAAAATTAAAGATGTGAAAAATAATGTTTTTTTGAAAAGTTTTTGTTTTAACATTCTCTGAAGAAAAAGAATTTTTTATTTGCTACTTTTTTATCTTCCAAGTTATTTTCAAGAGTCAAGATAGTATCAACTGCTTCCTCTATTGTTGGAAAGATAAAATCAGGATGAAATGTTTCTACTTCGCCATTTTGTTTTACAGTGTCACCCGTAAGAACAAGAACTGTCTTTGTACCGGCATTTAATCCTGCTCCAATATCAGCCATCGTATCTCCAACCATATAGCTCTGAGAGAGATCAATATTGAAATCTTTCGCGGCTTGAAGCAGCATCCCGGGGTTGGGCTTCCTACCCGCACATTTTATTTTATACCAATCCAAAACCGCATCTTCCCTATGAGGACAGTAATAAAAAGCATTTAAGTATGCATCATTTTTAATTAGTTCAGCTTTTAATTTTTTAAAACTTTCGAGTAATAAATCAACAGAGAAATATCCCCTTCCTATTCCAGCTTGATTGGTTGCGATGATAACAAGAAATGGTGAGAGGTTAATCTTCTTAATGGTTTCGATTGTGAAGGGAAATAATTCAATATATTCAGGATGTTCGTGAATTCCTTCTTTTGAACTTATTGTACCGTCTCGATCTAGAAAAATAGCTTTATTCATTAATGCTTCCGTATTTTAGAGTATTATTATAACATTTTTTTATGTTATATGCAAGAAATTTCGCTTCGCTTCACATTTATAATTTAAAATTGATAGTTATTAATTGATAAACCGATTTGCATTATATATTATGCTGCACGAGTAGGGGTTAAGGACCTTAACCCTGATCGATTTTTATAATCCTCCCAATTGAATTTAAAAAGGAACGATGAGACTTCACCCCCTTATAAGTCTCGTAAAAGTCTCTGTTAATTTTTTATTTCTTCTTTTTGTTTTTAGGTTTTATTTTATTTTTCTTTCGTAATGAGTGATTAATGGGACACCCTATTTTCAAGAAACGCTGTTTCTTGAGCAGAGAGCAGATATCAGAGAACCGAAAGCAGTTGTTTTATAGATAGCAGTAGGGGCTTCCGGCCGGAAGCCCTTACTGATACATTCTAATAAACAACAGTCGCTCTAAACTTCGGAGTGAGCGGGATCTCCTTCATCTGGTCGTCGACCTGCTAAAGAAATATTTTTTTATTTTTTTTTATTTTTGTAAATACTATTGATGTTTTCTATTCTCGTTAAGGTTAAAAAAGATTGACCGAATATTAATATTTCTATTTATTAATTAATGTTAACATTTTGATATTGTAACATTATGCTGATGAAGATTATTTGACAAATGATGTTTGATATGTTAAAATATGCAAAACATAAAACTTGGAGACGAAATGGAAGTACGAGTTAGATTTGCCCCGAGTCCAACGGGTCATCTTCATATAGGCGGAGCAAGAACTGCGTTATTTAATTTCTTATATGCCCGTCAGCACAATGGAAAATTTATTTTAAGGATTGAAGACACTGATATCGAACGGTCGACAGAGGATTCACTTAAGCAATTAATTTCTTCATTAACCTGGTTGGGTTTAACCTGGGATGAAGGCCCTGAAATAGGAGGGGAGTTTGGACCATATCTTCAATCGGACCGGCTTGAGTTATATAATTTATATTCAGACAAGCTATTAAAAGAAGGTAAGGCATACAGATGTTTTTGTACTGCTGAGGAGTTAGCTTTAGAACGTGATAAGAATTTGAAGGCGAAGCAGACTCCAAAATATTCCGGAAAGTGTTCAAACTTATCAGAATTTGAGATTAAGAAGAAACTAGATGAGAAAATTCCATTTACGATTCGCTTTAAAGTTGAGAAAGATATTAATATTGAATTTAAGGATCATGTTCATAAGAAGGTTTCAATTAATACTGCCATGATCGGGGATTTTGTAATTGTCAGATCAAATGGTCTGGCAACCTATAATTTTGCTGTTGTTATAGATGATGCACTAATGAAGATAACGCATGTGTTTCGCGGCGATGACCATATTTCAAATACTCCAAAACAAATTTTAATTTTCAAAGCCATGGGATTTTCTATTCCGGAATTTGGTCACCTCTCAATGATTCTTGGTAAGGATGGTTCGAGGTTGAGTAAACGTCACGGGGCAACTTCAGTTGAGGAGTTTAAGGAAATCGGGTACCTACCGGATGCTATGGTGAATTATCTGGCATTATTAGGTTGGTATCCAAAGGAAGGTAAGGACGGGAAGGTGGAAGAGATTTTAGACCAGGGAGAATTAATTGAACAGTTTGATATAGACTCTGTTTCTAAGCATCCTGCTCGATTTAATTTAAAAAAGCTTGATTGGGTAAATACTCAATACATTAAAAAACTCTCAGATAAGAAACTTATTCAGTTTGCAAAACCATTTTTGGAGAAGGAAGGTTTATGGAATGCCGACGATCTAGAAGGGATGAAAAAAATAATTGGAATTATAAAATTTTATATCTCAAAGATATCCGATTTTCCCGAATATGCAAAACTGTTTTTTAAGGAATTTAAAATGGACGAAAAGTTGTATTCAACCATATTCAATTCAGAAACAAAAATTCTTGCCGAGTCTTTATTGGAAGGATTTTCGAATCTCGAAGATTATTCTCCTGAATCAATTTTTCCTGTACTTAAAGAGGTAACTAAAAAGACTAAGATTAAGGGAAGGGATTTTTATATGCCGTTGAGATTAATTCTGACAGGTCAGGAGCATGGTCCGGATATTAATAATATCATTTCGGTATTTGGGAAGGATAGGATGATTAAGCTGTTAAATAATTTTATTGAATTTAAAAAATAAAGAAGATTCTACTCAATCTTAAGGGATTAATTATGGAGAAAGTATTTGGACGACATCCGGTTCTGGAAATATTAAAGGCTCATAATAGGAAGATTCATAAGATTTTTCTTAATGCCGGAAGTCAGGGCAGAGTGATTGAAGAGATTCGGGCTCTTGCTGAAAGTTATAAAATTCCAATTTATAAAAAGGATAAAAAAACTCTTAATAATTTATCAGGTTATAAAAACCACCAGGGTGTGATAGCTTTTACTGAGGCACAAAAATATTTTGACCTGGATGATTTATTTCATGTTGCAGAGATAAATAGAGAACCACCTTTCTTTTTGATTCTAGACAGAGTAAAAGATCCTCACAATTTAGGTGCAGTAATTAGAAGTGCCGAGAGTGCCGGAGTTCATGGTATTATCATTCCAAAATACCATACCGTGGACGTGAATGAGACGGTTGCAAAATCTGCGGCTGGAGCTCTTGAATATATTAAGATCGTTAGAGTTACAAATATTGCGAAGACAATTGACCAGTTAAAATCGAAGAATGTTTGGGTTTTTGGAGTTGAACAGGAGAAAGGTAAGGATATTTTTGCAGCTGAACCATTTAAAGAATCAATTGCATTACTTCTTGGTGAAGAAGGATCCGGTATCCGACGATTACCTAAAGAGAAATGTGACGGGTTCTTTAAAATTCCAATGTTTGGTTATATTAATTCACTCAACCTATCCGTAGCTGCAGCAATTCTGATGTATCAGGTGCGGAGATTCAGGGATTATTAAAAAAACAAAAATATTTCTTTAGCAGGTCGCTGACCGAAGGGAAGTGATCCCGACACGAAGTGCATCGGGAGAACTTAAGAGAACTGACGAGAACTAAAACAAAAAAAAAGAACAAAAATTTTAACATGGACTTTAAAGAGACTTATAATTGGCGGACTAATTTTGTTTCTAATTGTTTAGAGCTAATATTGCTTAAAGGTTCGAATGAATGCTTTAATCTGTAAAACAACTGCTCTCGGTTCTCTGATATCTGCTCTCTGTTCAAGCAACACGAAGTCGTATACCCTACGTGGTATATGAGAGTTGCTTGAGAATGTGATTGCCACGCCCTCTTCAAGGACTCGCAATGACACTCAATCATTGAATAAACTGAAAACGAAAAGAAAAGGGCTCCATAAAAATGAAGCCCTTTTCTAAAGTGGGGGTAGGGATGAATTTTATTAGTTACCTTCTGGTTCCGGAGTGGGTTCTTGACCTTTACCATGACGCTCTTTGTTTCTGTGCTTATTTTTCATTCTCTGCTTCATCTTTTTCTTCATTGCCCCTTTATCTCTTTTATGTCTTTTAACATAATGAAGCTTGAACATTCTCTGCTGGTCTTTATTGAGAATCTTTAAATTATCCATGAAATTATCGAAACGGCTTAACTCAATTTTTGTGTGAAGGTATGATATCTCTTTAAATTTGGCTTTAACTTTTTTCTCAGAGATTTTATCTTCCTGAATAATCTTAGAAAGCTCTTCACGCTTTATTTTAATTTGATTATGAATTTTCTTAACGTCTTCCTTATGAGCTTCCCGGGATTTCTCAAGTTTATCTGCTTGCTCTTGAGTTAATCCCATATGTTCCATATACCTTTTTTTCATCTTGGTTTTGTACTTTTCCTTTTTATCCTTATTCGCGTCTCTTTTTTTCTTCATTTTCTTCTTGAATTTCTCGCGCTTTCCCTTTCTTTTTCCAGAGTATCTTCCGGTAAAGATCTCTTTGAATTTTTCTTTCTGATCTTTATCTAAGACTTCCATTGTTTTTAGGAAGTTATCAAATGTCATTTCTTTAATTTTAGTATGGAACTGGGTTCCCTCCTTGATCTTTGATTTTACCTTACTGGTTGAAATCTTATCTGCAAGGATTAATTTGGCAATTTCAATATCCTTAAGCTTGATATCCAGCTGGATCTTTTCCATTTCATATCCGAGGTCATCTTTTAAAGCCTTGATTTCATCCAACTGTTTATCTGTTAGATTAAGTTCTTCCTTGAATCTTTCCCTTGGTCCACGTTTTTCCCCGTCACCGTGGTGACCTTCTCTGTTTGGTCCGGGACCATGATGAGGACCGTACCCCTCGCCGTTTCCGGGACCATCACCTGTGCAATGTTCCGTGAGCCCTTCTCCATGACCAACGCCAGGGCCAAAAGAAAATGCCGGAGTTAAAAGTACCGCTACAAATAGAATGACCAAAATGAGTGAATGTTTTTTCATATGTTCCTCCTTCTACTCATTTTTAAAAGTTAATGTGTCAAAATAAGCTGCAGCAAAAGAGTCATCTGTATCTACTGAATAAACATCATATTCACCATTATCATAAAGTGCATATCCTTCCTGATAGATTTCCTGAAGTTCTTCAGCTGGTGTTGATGACCTTTTAAATAGATTAACTGTTAATGTTAAAAACAATATTAATATTATTACAAGTACTAATGACGGAATCTTGATGGGGGTTAATAGGAAGGATAAAACATTCTTCTTTTTCTTTGCCCTTTTTAATCTCGAAAATAACCTGGCTTCCATAAATGGAGAAGGTTCCGGAATTGAACCGGGATTGGGAGAAGAAAAATCTTTTAATACTCTTAAAAGCCTCTCCTTTTTTTGAGATATTAACTCCTCTTCTAATTCCTTAGACTTTTCAGGATTCAATTCCCCTTCAAGATATTTTACGATTTCTTCCTCAAAATTTTTATTGTTCATTCTTCTCTCCTGAGATTATTGTAATTTATTAAAAAGTCTAACAAGCTTTTTTCTTGCCCTCTTTAAAGAACTCTTTATCGAATCAAGGGATTTCCCTTTTATATCCGCAATATCTTCATTCGAATACTTTTCAAGATACTTCAGAATAATAAGATCCCTATACTTATCAGGTAATTTCTCCAGTAATTCGTGAATCAACTCTTTTTCCGTATCCCTGCCTTTTTCAGAACCGGTTGCGATATCTTCATTTAACTGTACAGTATATTTGTACTTTCGAAAAAAATCAACCACAAGGTTGTGAGCTATCCTAAAAAGATATGCGCGGATATTCTTTGATAAGTCTACCTTATCTATATTATGGTGGAACTTTACAAAGGTCTCTATCGCGATATCCTCAGAATCTACCTTGTTCCCTATATACCGGTAGATATACCTGTAAATCATGTCTCTGTTTGTTTCAAAGAACTTACTAAAGGCATCTTCGTCCCCTGCCTTTATCTGCCTAATCTGCTCTGAAAGAACCATATTATTACCTTCCATTTTTCCGCCTTTCACTAAATATTACAGTTTTTTTTATTAAAAAGTGTCATTTTTTTATTTTCCCCCTTGACAAATCCTGAAAAATATGCTATAATTAAAGTGAAGGTTAAGATATTTAACCTCAATGCTCTCTAAAATCAACAATCTTAAGCCAGCCCTTAAGATAGTTAAGGAGGAGTTATCATGAGTTATAAGGTTTTAACAAGTTGTCCGGTCTGTCAAGGAGACCTTCATATTAAAGAGCTTGAATGTGATCATTGCGGTACTGAGTTCAAGGGTGATTTTGAGATATGTGATATTTGCAAGTTACCACAGG
>DAOVMD010000451.1 GCA_030630935.1 Candidatus Mcinerneyibacteriota bacterium
ACTGTATTTAAGTGGATTGGTCATTTATTCCTCCTATTAAGTTTTTTGTTTTTCTTTTTTTTCTTTTAAATATTTATGATAAAGTGGTGACATCATTCTAAGTTTTTCAATGATTGCCGGCATCTCCTGAATAACGAAATCCACTTCTTCTTCGGTGTTATACTTTCCTAATGAGAATAAGATTGAGCCGTGAGCTAATTCGACAGATACACCCATTGCCGTTAGGGCTTGAGATGCCTTTAATGCTTTGGACTGGCATGCTGATCCGGATGCCGCTGCGACCCCCTTCAAATTAATCATCATTAAAATACTTTCACCCTCTAAAAATTCATAAGATAAATTTATATGATTCGGCAACCTTTTATTTTGATGACCATTTAATTTTACATGATCAATTTTTTCAGTAATTCCTTTTGTTAATTTATTTCTTAGTTTAATAAGTTTTGGAATATATTCATCCATCTCACTTTTTGCAATTTCAGCTGCCTTACCGAGTCCCACAATCCCGGGGACGTTTTCGGTTCCTGCTCTCTTTCCGGATTCCTGGATTCCACCATGGATCAATGGTAAAACTCTGATTCCTTTTCGAATGAATAATGCTCCAATACCCTTAGGCCCATAGAATCGATGACCTGTTAATCCTAACATATCAATTCCAAGCTCCTTAACATTAATCGGATAATGACCAACTGATTGAACGGCATCGGTATGGAATGCAATTTTCTTTTCCTTCAAAATATCTGTGATCTCTTTAATCGGTTGTAATGTTCCAACCTCACTATTCGCAAAGTTTATCGATACAAGAATAGTATCGTCTCTGATTAATTTTTTAAATTCGTCAATGTCTATTATTCCGTCTCTATCAACCGGTGCTATAGAAATTTCAAATCCACTTTGCTTTAAACTCTCGGCAGTGTGTGAGACAGAATAATGTTCAACTGCAGATATGATAATATGTTTCCCTTTCTTCCGGTTTGCGAAACAATAACCTTTGATTGCCCAGTTATTTGATTCAGTACCGCTCGAAGTAAAATAAATTTCTGAGAGCTCCGCATTTAATAACTCTGCAACTTTCTTTCTGGACTCATTAATCTCGTCATTTATTTCTGAACCAAATGTATAGAAGCTTGAGGGATTACCGAATCTCTCACTCCAAAAAGGTTTCATTGCTTCAATGACCCGATTATCCGGTTTTGTAGTTGCGATGTTATCGAAATAAATAAACTTCTCAGTAACATTATTCATTTATCTCTCCTAATATTTCTTTTAGAGTTATTTTACTAAATAAATTTTCAATTGATTTTGAGAGCTTGCTCCAAAATCCCTGGAACTCACAATCATTAATAAATTTACAGTCTATTGTTGTGTTATTAGAATTTAAACATTTAGAAAGGAAGACCGGACCTTCAACTGCAAGGATAACATCGCATAATGTGATGTCTTTTGGTTTCTTCTCAAGGAAAAAACCGCCTTTTGCACCACGCTGGCTTCCTACGATGTTTGCCTTTTTTAATTTTACTAATAAGTGTTCCAGGTAAGTTGTTGAAATTCCCTGGATATCACTAATATCCTTTACAGAAAGAACTTGGTTATCCTTAACTTTCGCTAACTCTACCAGAGCTCTGATTGCATATCGTCCTTTTGTAGAAATATTCATTTTAACTTAACTCCAGCATTTTTTCTAATGCATGTTTAGCCCGATTTGCAATATTAATATCTATTACAACAGGATATCTTTCTTCTTTTAATGATAAATATACATCTTCCAATCTGGTTAATTTCATGCTCTTACAGATAGCATCTTCTTTTAATGGGTAAAATTTCTTGTCCGGTACTTCTTTCTGAAGTCGATAAAGCATACCAATCTCAGTTCCAATAATAAGCTCTTTTGCGTCAGTCTCCTTTGCGAACCTGATCATTCCTGAAGTACTCTCAACTGAATCTGCTAATTCAACCACTTCAGCGGGTGATTCCGGGTGAACAATAAAATTTGCTTCCGGATATTTTTCCCGGACATTCTTAACATCTTCAATAGTGTATTGATCATGAACATAACAGAAGCCTGGCCAAAGATGAACTTTCTTATCTGTGAATTTTGCAACATAGGAACCAAGGTTTTTATCAGGTACAAATATTATTTCCTCCGCCTGGATATTCTGAATTATCTTAACGGCGTTGGCGGAAGTACAGCAGACATCCGTAATAGATTTTGTCTCAGCAGTTGTATTTACATAAGCTACAACCTTCGCATTCGGATGATCTGCTTTGAATTTTAATAATCCTTCTTTATCAACCATATCCGCCATTGCACAGCCAGCGTCTGCTCGCGGGATTAGAACAGTCTTATCAGGTGATAATAACTTGGCACTCTCTGCCATAAATTGAACTCCGCAAAATACGATCATGTTATTTTCTATCGTAGCTGCTTTCCTCGAAAGATCAAGTGAGTCACCAAGTATATCTGCAATATCCTGAATCTCAGGTAATTGATAGTTGTGAACAAGTATGACCGCGTCCTTCTCCTTCTTAAGCTTTTGAATCTCTCTTATCATCTCTTCTTTTGTCATCATAAGCAAACTCCTTAATTATGACTGTTTTACTCATATTTATATTATAACATAAAAAGATTGATTTGTCAAGAGGGAAAAGATCAAAATTGTAATTCAGACATAAGGGGGTTATAACTTTAGTAATTATTAGAAATCAGCTATAGAATTTCACAAATATTATGCAGACAGATAAAAATAGTTAAAAATCAAAATAAAATGAATGC
>DAOVMD010000145.1 GCA_030630935.1 Candidatus Mcinerneyibacteriota bacterium
AAAATTGACCTGGTAATTACAGATTTAAAAATGCCGGGGATTAATGGACTTGATTTAATTAGACATGTAAGAGAAAACTATAAAGAAACCGAAATCATGATGATTACCGGATATCCGACTGTTGATACAGCTGTTAAAGCAGTAAAACTCGGGGCAGAAGAATATTTAACCAAACCCTTTACTGATGAAGAATTATTTTCAATAGTAGAAAAAGTGCTCGCAAAACAGAAAATGAGAACCTTAAAAAAGAAGGAAATAAAAAAAGCATTCTCATTAACCCACGAAATAATTGGTGAATCAAAGGTAATAAATGAGGTTTTAAAAAATATAAAAAAAGCCACGACTACTGCTGCAACAGTTTTAATTACTGGAGAAAGCGGGACAGGCAAAGAATTAGTTGCAAGGGCGATACATTATAACAGTTCCAGAGCATCATTTAGATTTGTTCCTGTTAACTGCGGTGGAATTCCCGAAGAATTACTCGAAAGTGAATTGTTCGGTTATATAAAAGGTGCATTTACAGGAGCAATTGAAACTCGGGCGGGTTTCTTTCAGACTGCTGATGGGGGAACAATTTTCCTCGATGAGATTAGCGAAACAAGTTTAAGTATGCAAGTAAAACTTCTTCGAGTTCTTCAGAATAAAGAAGTCTGTATGATAGGCAGCAGGAAATCACAAAAGGTTAATGTCAGAATTATTGCTGCAACAAATAAAGACCTTTCAATACTAATTAAGAAAAACCTTTTTAGAGAAGACCTCTTTTTTAGATTGAATGTGATCAATATTAATATCCCGCCTTTACGGGATAGAGATAATGATATTATCTCACTTGTTCATCATTTTGCAGAAAAATTCGCAAGAGAACACGAAACAACTGTACCAACTTTTTCTGATAATGCTCTTAAGGTCTTAAAAAAATATTACTGGCCTGGGAATGTAAGAGAGCTTGAAAATGTTATACAAAGAATTATCGTTATGTCCGAACATAGTATAATTGATGTTCCCGACCTGCCTGATTTGATGCATTTCTATGCACTAAGAGGGAAAAGATTAAATCGAACCCTTGAGGAAGTTGAGATTGAATATATAAAGGATGTACTTAATTCTCAAAATGGAAATAAAACAAAAACCGCGGAAATCCTTAACATTGATAGAAAAACCTTAAGAGAGAAGATTAAAAAATTTAACCTGAAAGAACTGTAACCTACCTACTACTTCCAACGGGGGCATTTCTCCCCTGCGGGTAATTTCTCCCCACCAACTTTAAGGATTTTAATTGTCTTTTTAATTTAAATCACATCATTTTTAAAGACTAAACTCCGATTATACCGTCACTTACATTCCTTTTCATATTTCAAATCAAAAATTGGCATATCAATTGCTTAAAGAAAAGAGTTCGTTAATCTAATAAAAATGGAGCAAGATATGGCGATATTAGAGAAGTCATCGGTACTTAAGAAAACCGGAAGAGAGTCGAAAGGATTATGTTCGACTTGTATCCATTGTTCAGACTGCGCTTTCTGTTCTGATTCAACAGCCCCTATTTTTCAATGTGAGGAATTTGAAAGTGAATCAGCTGCAGTTAAAACAGTAATCAAAAACCCGGTTACGGCTAACATCATAGATGATAACTTGAAAGGACTCTGCAAGAACTGTGAGAATCGTAAGACTTGTACATTTAAAAAACCCGAGAGCGGAATTTGGCACTGTGAGGAATATAGATAGATAAGTAACTGAGTATTTTAACAATTTAAAAAGACGAGGTAAAATTATGGAAGCAGCAGCATTGATAGCAGTAATTGACAACTCTGTAAAAAATGATAGTGGATTAATTCCAATATTAGAGGATGTACAAAACAATTTTGGTTATATTCTGGAAGAAGCGGTTCAGATTATTTCAAAAAAAATCAATCGACCGGCATCTGAAATTTATGGTGTTGCAACATTTTATAAGTCTTTTAGCTTAACTCCAAGGGGGAAGCATTTGATTACTGTTTGTGTGGGAACTGCTTGTCATGTCAGGGGTGGAAGCAAAATTGTTGATGCTCTTTCGAGAGAATTAAAAATAGACCCTGGTGAAACAACAGAAGACTTAAATTACTCATTAGAAGCAGTAAACTGTCTTGGGTGTTGTGCAATTGGCCCGGTAATAGTTGTTGATGATGAGTATTATGGTGAAATGACAACTCAAAAAGCATTAAATTTGGTTTCAAAATTAAAAAAGGAAGATGAAAATGATTAAATTGAATTCTCCGGATGAGTTTCATTCTTTCAAAGAAAATCTTTCAAAAACCATAAAAAAAGATGAACTCTTTATTTCAATCTCTAATGCTACTTGTGGTCAAGCACGAGGTTCGAAAAAAATTGTAGAAGCTTTTGAAAAGGCTGCAGATAAACTTTTAAAAAATAAAATTAAAATTAAAGCTACCGGGTGTCATGGTTTTTGCGAAGCTGAACCCAACATAATAATTTTCCCGAAAGGAATTTTTTATCAGCATTTAAAGGCAGAAGATATTCCTGAAATCGTTGAGAAAACCATAAAGGGTGAAGTTGCAGAAGATTTTTTATATACTGACCCTGTAACAAATAAGAAGTGTGTTTCCATCGAAGATATCCCATTCTATAAAAAACAGCAACGTGTTTTATTAGGAGATAACCCTTTAATAGATCCTTGTTCAATAGAAGATTATATTTTTCATGGGGGATATGAATCGTTTTTAAAAGCCCTTGAAATATCTCCGAAAGATATCATTAAAGAAGTAAAAGAATCGGGCCTTAGAGGACGAGGTGGTGCAGGATTTTGGACAGGCAAGAAATGGAAATTTATTGAAAAGGAAAAGAATCCCGTAAAATACATAATATGTAATGCAGATGAAGGAGATCCCGGGGCATATATGGATAGAAACCTTTTAGAGAGTAATCCTCATTCTATCTTAGAAGGAATGATAATCGGAGCTTTTGCAACTGGTGCGAGTGAAGGATGGATTTATGTTCGTCACGAATACCCCCTTGCAGTTAAACATATTACTGAAGCAATTGTTCAAGCAAAAAAATCTGGTTTCTTAGGGAAAAACATTCTTAATTCCGGTTTTGACTTTGATATCAATGTTTTTGAAGGAGCTGGAGCTTTTGTTTGTGGAGAAGAAACTGCATTAATACATTCAATTGAAGGTTTTAGGGGAGTACCAAAACAAAGACCACCTTTCCCAGTACAAAAAGGGTTATTTAATAAACCAACATTAATAAATAATGTAGAGACTTGGGCAAATATTCCTCAAATAATAAAAAAGGGCGGCTCCTGGTTTTCAAGTATAGGAACGGAAACAAGCAAGGGAACAAAAATCTTTTCACTTGTCGGTAAGGTTCGTAATACCGGTCTTGTTGAAGTACCGATGGGGACGACATTAAGAGAGATTGTCTATGATATCGGCGGGGGGATCCCTGATGACAAGGAATTTAAGGCCGTTCAAACAGGTGGCCCTTCGGGTGGATGCATACCAAAAGACGAAATGGATTTAATTGTTGATTATGAATCTCTGACAAAGGCAGGGGCAATTATGGGTTCAGGCGGAATGATTGTCATGGACGAAACCACCTGTATGGTTGATGTTGCAAAATACTTCTTAACATTTTTACAAGATGAATCCTGTGGAAAATGTGTTCCTTGCAGGGAAGGAATTCAGAGATTATTAGAAATTGTTACCGAGATTACAGATGGTACTTGTAAAGAAAACAAGTTAGAACTTTTAAAAGAATTATCTATAGTAGTTAAAGATACTTCTATGTGCGGTCTTGGACAGACAGCCCCCAATCCTGTTCTCTCGACATTGAAATATTTTATGGATGAATACATTGACCATATTGATAATAAGAAGTGCTCTGCGGGAGTATGTAAAGCACTCATAACTTTTGAAATTTCTCCTGAAGAATGTACTGGCTGCGGATTATGTAAACGCGCATGTCCGGAAAATGCAATTGAAGGAAAGATCAAAGAGGTCTTTACAATAACACAGGACAAATGCATTAAATGCGGTATGTGTTATGATGTCTGTAATTTTAATGCAGTTAAAATTAATTAATTTGAACTTATATTGGAGGTAGAGATGCCAATAATCTATATTGATGGAATCGAATTTGATTCACCTTCCGGCTGGACTATCCTTGAAGCGGCACAATTCTTAGGATTAGAGATCCCCACTCTCTGTCATAACGATGGTTTAACGCCATGGGGCGGCTGTCGTCTATGTATTGTGGAGATAGGAGAAGGGGAAAGAGCAAAACTGGTGACTTCATGTACTTACCGGGTTGAAGAAGGTTTAAAAGTAAGGACAGCCTCAAAGAAAGTTGTTAAATCAAGAAAGATGATAATCGAACTTCTAATTGCACAATGTCCAACTTCAAAAACACTCCAGGACCTGGGAGCAAAGTTTGGAGTACAAAAAGTAAGATTTAAGCCCAAGTGGGAAGATTGTATTTATTGCGGGCTTTGTGTTCGGATCTGCTCTGAGCAAATGGGGGCTGACGCAATTGATTTTGCATTTCGGGGAAACAAACTAAAGATAACAACACCATTCGATAAGAAATCAGATGATTGTAGGCGCTGTGGTGCATGTATGTATATTTGTCCAGTCTGCAGTCTAAGATGTCAGGGGCCTGAACCACAAGGAGTAGTTTGCGGAGGTTGCTATAATGAACTGCAGCCGACATGTTTAGATGTCTTTGAAGATTATATGTGCTATGAAGGGCTCACAGGCGATTGTGGAACATGTATAAAAGAAAAACCTGAAAATAACAAAAAATAAACAACAGGAGGTCAAGGTGACACTGACAAGATTAAACAGGAGTGCAGCAACATTAACAAAAAATAGAACAGTTGATTCAGTCGTTCCACTTAGCGGTATGTGTGCAACTTGTGTTGATGGCTGTATAGGAATGTGTGAAATTGGAAAATCAGCATATCGGGGACATGAAGTAATTTATCCTCAGCCATTTGGAATAATAACTACTGCTTCTGAAAAAGATTATCCGGTTGACTTATCTCATTTTACAATCTTAGGTACCGTTATTGGAGCACAGGGAATCGAAGCTGATTCTGATAAGGCAATCTTCCCCAGCGCAGATTTAGAAAGAGTAATCTGCCCTGAAAACCCTTTAAAGGTAAAATTACCATTTGTTATTCCGGGGCTCGGCTCTACTAACATCGCAAAAATTAATTGGGAAGGCCTTGCAATAGGTTCTGCAATGGCTGGTTTTCTCCTTACAATTGGTGAAAATGTTGTTGCAATGGATGGAGACTCTGAAATTAAAGATGGCAGAATCCTCTCAGCGCCGGACTTAGCCAGAAGAGTTAAACTTTATAAGGATTGGCAAGAAGACGGATATGGCGATATTGTTCTTCAGGCAAATGTTGAAGATACAAGATTAAAAGTACAAGAATTTGGAATTGAAAAACTGGGCGTTGAAACAGTTGAACTTAAGTGGGGGCAGGGAGCCAAGAATATCGGCGGAGAAGTTAAACTCAAAACTTTAGAAAGAGCGCAGATGCTTTATAAAAGGGGTTACGTTGTACTTCCGAACCCAACAGACGAAACTGTAATTAAAGCTTTTAAGAGAGGTGCCTTTAAAGAATTTGAAAGACATTCAAGAGTAGGAATGCCGGAAGAAGAAGGCTTTATTAAGCGAGTAGAAGAATTAAGAGCAGCAGGAGCAAAGAGAGTTTTCTTAAAAACCGGAGCATATCGTCCGCAAGATTTAGCAAGGGCATTAAAATGGGCATCCAAATCAAAAATAGATATGCTGACTGTTGATGGAGCTGGCGGTGGAACAGGAATGAGTCCATGGAGAATGATGAATGAATGGGGAGTTCCAGGCGTTGAACTTTGGTCATTGTTATATCAATATGCTGATAAATTAGCAAAAAAAGGAGAACATGTTCCGAGTATTGCAATTGCCGGTGGTTTCACATTTGAAGATCAAATTATTAAAGGCCTGTCCTTAGGTGCACCATATTTCCAAATGATTGGAATGGCAAGATCTTTCCTTGCAGCAACAATGGTTGGAAAAACAATTGGAAAGAAAATAGATGAGAGCCAAGTTCCGGTATATATTGAAAGATTTGGTACAGACATTGAAGATATTTTTATTACTGCTGCTGAACTCAGGAAAAAATATGGAAAAGATTTTGATAAAATTCCGACAGGGGCGCTTGGTGTTTTCACCTATGCCGAAAGACTTTCTATGGGAATGAAACAGATTCTTGCCGGTGCCAGAAAATTCAAGATTGACCTGCTTGACAGAAATGACATTGCTTCTCTTACTAAAGAAATTGCCAATGTAACCGGAATTACATATATTATGGATGTAGATAAAGAAGAAGCAGAACAAATTCTAAATTCATAATTTTTTTATTATCGCTGTTTGTTATTATATGTTTAATCTCAGTCATTCCCCTTCGGGGTAATGACTGAGAACAATTTTTAATATCAAATATGTAAAATGAGAAAAAATAATTCTATGAGCTACAAAAAGCAGAATCAGTTAAAAACATTTTTTAAACAGTTAATAAAAACTGCCGATTTATACGGCGTGAATTCCAATATGGAAACCATCCTGCTACACCCATTTAAAGAAGTTATAATAAATTTTCCCGTAAAATTTGATAATAATCATGTAACAATTTTTCAAGGTTATCGTATTCAGCATAATAATTTTCTTGGGATTTATTCCGGTGGAATTAGACTCGAACAAACACTTGGTTTGGATGATATTAGAATCTTTGCATTATTAATGACTCTTAAATCATCGTTGGTAAATATCCCGTTTGGAGGTTCATTTGGCGGAATTAAAATTAATCCGGAGAAATATTCAAAAAATGAAATTGAAAAAATAATTAGAAATTTTATACAAAAGTTGAATAAAGATATTGGACCGGAAGTTGATATTCTGTCTCCGGATCTAAATACAAATTCAACTGTTATGTCCTGGATACTTGATTCATATTTATCAAAATTACCGCCTAAACAAAGAAAGAAGTCAATTCAGCTTGTTACTGGAAAACCTATTGAATCAGGGGGAATTCTTGGGAGAGAAAAAGCCGTTGGTCAAGGATTGGTTTATATTATTGAGAAATGGGCGAAGGATAAAAAGTTTAAATTAAGGGGTGCAAAATACTTCGTTCAAGGTTTTGGAAATGTTGGTTCATGGGTTTCCAGATTATTGAAACCACTCGGGTGCAAATTAATTGCTGTCGAAGATTCTTCCGGAGCAATTTCTAATATTAAAAGTATTGATCCCTATAAACTTGCTGAGTACAGAAAAGAAAATGGGGGGATTGCAGGATTTCCCGGAACGAGAAAAAATAATCATAA
>DAOVMD010000239.1 GCA_030630935.1 Candidatus Mcinerneyibacteriota bacterium
AAAGATAAAAAGATAATAGGGTTTGAAATTACGGAATGTTCGGAAAATAATAAAAAAATATTAAATTGTTTTGGCCTAAATATTAAAAAATTAGAGGATTATATAGGTAAGACTTTTTCCCTCTCATAAATTCGTTTTTATCCCCAAAGATACAGTAGTTAAAAGGCTTTTTGCTTTTTTTAGGCGTCCAACTTAGGTTATAAGTCTCGTACAAGTCCATGTTAAATATTTTGTTTTTCTTTTTTTGTTTTCTCTCTGTGTACTCTGTGTCCGGAGTTTACCCCGTTTTTTTTCGGGGTGGTGAAATATTATTTTCTCTTTGTTGTTCTTATTTTATATGTAATTCAATAATATCCTCATCTCTTAATTCAAAATCGTGCTGGACTTTCTGACCAGGATACACATCCTCCCCCCAAATTCTTGCATATTTTAATTTTACTGAGAAATCTTTATGAATAGATTTGGCAAAATCCTTTAGCTTTGCACCTCCATGTAATATTACCGGATCCGCTTTATCTGCATCCTTCCCTGGTTCTTTTGTGTAAACTCTAATCACTTCAAGGTATTCAAAGACCTTTCTTTTAAATTCATTTGAATTCCATTCTTTATCAGCAATTGTTTTAAATATTTCAAATTTCCCATTGATTTCCAGGTCGAGTAACTCCATATTCTCATTATCCAGTACTTTATCAGATTTTGAAGCTATAACAAAAGTCCTAATTTGTTTAATTGCAGGGTCATCAAAGTCTTCTGTAATTTCTTTTTGTGGAATAATTTTATGATTACCAAGGTTCTCAATTAATGAAGAATATTGTTCCAGCAACTCGTCATCAGAAAGGTCAACTACAAAAACTAAAACATCAGCATTTCTTATTATTCCAAAAACCCAGCCTTCTGTATAGTCTTCTGAAATTGGTGGTAGGTCAACAAGCTGAATCTGTACATTCTCAAAAAACATCATCCCCCAAATCGGTTTTGAAGTTGAGTATGGATAATCACCAATAACAGGATGGGCGTTTGTAACAGTTGCAAGGAGACTTGATTTACCTGAGTTGGGAGCACCAACTAAAATAACCTGACCAGCGCCTTCTTTTGGAACAAAATAAAAATCAAAACGTTTTGCACCCTTTTTCCCTGAACCCTCAGAATACTTGGCGATACGGCGCTTAATATCTGCTTGCATTTTTTCGGTTCCTTTATGTTTGGGAATTGTTGATAACATCTCATGCAATGCATCAAGTTTCTCCTCAGGAGTCCGGGATGCACGATAGCGCTCTTCAGCTCTTTTATATTCTGGACTTAAATTTGCCGGCATAATACTCATCGTTTTTAAAGTTAACTGCTAAAAATATTATAACATTGAATTTCAAAAAAGTCAAAGAGATTTTAAAAATTGATATTACAATATCACAATGTTATTTTTTCTTTTATCTCTTTATTTTTTCTTTTGTTTTTTTTAGTTCTCTTCCGTTTTTTAATAGGGAACCCTACGTGGTTCCTTACTCTTTAGTTCTCTGTCAATTTAAAAAGTTTGAGCGAAGCGAGTTTTTTGTTTTTATACATTTCATACGGGAGGGTTAAGTTCAATTGGTCAGGGCATGTTTGGTTAACTTTGTTAACTAAACCGAGAACAGAGAGCAGAGAACCGAGAACAGAGAAAAATTTATCTTATTTTTTCAGATTGATAACGAGATTGAGATAAAGTATTATTTGCATTTAGTACAGTCTCGATCTTGCATCTCGGTCTTGATACTGTTGTTTGCGAGAGCAAACAATAGAGATTGCCGCAGTTTGCTTTAGCGCGTGGCTGAAGTGGAACGGAAGTCATCCCGACGTGTCGGGACAATGACAAATAACGGTTTGTTGACAGCTTTTATAGATATGTAAATTCCTTCACCTGAAAGTTCAGTTCAAGGTTTAATGGGAAGTATTTAACATTAATAGTTTCAGGATATTTAAATAAGTTACTTGTTGAATAATGACTGAACTTAATTGAGATATAATTGGAAGCTTCGGTCTCATTAAAAAATTTAATCTCTTTTAACTCGTCAAAATAGAAACTCATATATTTTGTCAGGATAATAGATTCTTCAGTTCTTTCAAGTATTTCCGGTGCAAACTGTATCCTAAATGAATTCCCGATCGTTTTTTCTGATTCAAGTTTTTTAGTTAGTTTATCTGCGGGCAAAAATATATCTCTAATCTCCCCGATTATCAAAGGTAAAATTAATTTTGTATCCGGCATAATATCATTATTTGCAGGCTCTAATTGAATCTCATTATTCTCAAGTTGATACTTAAGAAGTAGAGTCATACCTTTATATAAGCCAAGAGCTTCATCTCCATTATCTTTTAATAATAAACCAAATTGCATTGTTGCAGACTTAGAGTTTGGTCGGGTAATTTTTATTTTTCCATTCATTTTTAATTTTGAAAAACTTGATTTCGTTTTTTTTGAAACACGTTCGGTGCACCAGTCTTCATATTTCACAATTACCTTTTTTTCTTTATTATTATCGTCACTTATACATTTAAATAAAGAAGTGCAGCCTGTGAAATATATTATAAAAACAGGTGAAAGTATTAGTATAAATAGTTTTCTCATTTATTTATCCTTTTTGAAAGGTTACATTTTGGTTTAAAATTATTTTGTTTATTAATCAGTTTAAATGCCTGGGGATTAAGAAAATCAAGGAACCCTCCTAATCCTGTACATTTATATTTAATATTATCAGAAATAATTGCATTCACGGGACAATAGCTTAAATCTTCATCACCTATAAATATTATTTCTATTGTATTCAACTCGAACCATGTACTTAACACATAAAAGCAATGTGGACAGCTGGTTATTATTTTTTGAATTTTATTCTGTTTAAAATACTTGAGATTCCGGGTTTGGATCTTTTCGAAATCATTCAGGTCACCGACCGCTAACTTTAGGTATCCGCAGCAGTCTAAGTTCTTTTCTATATTAAAAACAATCTTATCCTTCTCAACTAATGTTAAAAGTGATGTATCAGGAAAGCAGCCAGGGAATAACAAGGTCTTAGACGATTTTTTATAGCTCCCCGAATTAATTGATGCATGATAAAATTTCAAAAATTCAGTTGTTGGATTCCCATCAAGTATATTATTTAATTCTTTTCTTCTTTTCCCAGTTAGTCTTTTCATATTATCCCTAAAATCGGAGAATTCAAATAATAAACTTCGAGTTAATAAAATCAGATTCACAACATTAACCTCCAGCGGGCACTTAACTGAACATTTCAAACATAGGAAACACGTATAAAAACATTTTAGGATTTCTGAATCACCCTTGATTTTTCCATTTACTAAAGCTCCGGCTAATTGAACCAAACCCCTGGGAGAATATTCTTCTTCCCTTAAGTACATATACATATCACATACACTTTTACACTTACCGCAGCTTACACATTTATCAAATTCCTCTTTAATAACTTTTTTTAAGAATGATTTATTCATCTCTAAAACCCTTTAAAAATTTGAAAAGGAAATCCCCGGGACAGCTGCCGGGAAGTTTATCTAAATATTCCCGATGCCCTAAAACATCAGTTCTCTCTAATTTATATTCAGCGATTAATTCAGTTAACAGGATTGTTAAAGAAACCTTCAATTGATTTGAAACCTTTTCAATATTGAAATCTCCTATTACAGCAACCCCGATATTAGCATCATTAAAACTCTCGACATGTGCTCCTTGGAAAAACTTTGATCGACCTTCAAATATTTCACCTTTTCCTGAGACCAGATAATGATACCCGATATCACCCCAACCCCTATCCTGGGTATGAAATTCTGCAAGTGAAATCAATCTTTCCTTAATTGAATATGGATAAAAAGGATTTGAATTTGTATGATGTAAGGTAATTTTTTGAACCTGTTTCATCCTTAACATATTCTCTTCGACAGGTAAATAATTTTTCCATGTTTCAGAAGATAGAATTTTCATAAATCATATTTTAAATCTTCAAGTGTTAATAAAATCTCACTTCTTTCTTTAAATTCATTTCTTATAACCGAATAAACAATATTATATAACATCGGTTGAATACTTTCAATTATTTCATTAAAATATCCCATATTCCAACCAATCGCATTGAAATATTTATTTTTCTTCCTTAGCCTGAGTTTTAGATGTTCATTATTTCGACCGTATTTTGCAATATTTAAAATTTCAACATCTCTTGTTAAAAATTTTGGTCTTGGATTCTCAATCCCGAATGGTCTAAGGTAGTCTAATTCATTCAAGAACTTATTCGTAATTTTATCAAACTCGATCTCCATATCAATTTCAAGAACTGATTTGAGCATATCGTCAGTTAATTTATTTGTAATCTCATCCTTTATAGTCTTAATAAATTTATCAAGGGATGCTTTCTTTAAAGTAAATCCTGCAGCATATTCATGCCCCCCAAATTGAGTTAGATACTTTTCAGCTTTTCTCAAGACATCAATAATATTATAGCCTGTTATACTTCTTGCAGCACCTGTTATACAATCTTTATCCTCAATAAGAATAAAGGTAGGACGGTAATATTCATTTTTTATCTTCGTATCTACGATACCTGTAACCCCATGCTCAATCTCAGAAGATTTTACTATAATAACCTTATCTGTTTCCTGGTTAAAAGTATCTTTTATAGAAGCAAGGACTTTGTTAAGGTTATCTTCTGTTCGTTCTTTTCTTAACTGATTGAGTTTTAAAAGGGTCTGTGCAATCTTCAGAGTCTCCTTCTTATCAATTGTAAGAAGTAGTTTCAATGCAATATCTCCGGTCTCAATCCGACCCGCGGCATTTATAATTGGAGCAATTAACCAACCAATTTCATTCTCCGCAATCTCCTTCTTTTTATCAAGATTCAAAAGAGAATATAATGTTCTTAACCCGACATTTTTTGTGAAGGCAATCTTGGTTAATCCTAAAGCTGCAAGAATTCTATTCTCGGATGTCAAGGGAACCATATCAGCAATTGTACCCAGTGACACAAAATCAAGATACTTGAAAACATCTACCATTGCAGGATAACGCAGTTTACGCAGTTCAACAAAAATCTTATGTAAAACATAAACATCGTTTTCTGCTCTATGAAACCGTGAAGTTTTAATATTCATAAAATCTGCAACTGCTTCCAGTTTTAGTGAACTTAATCCCGGAAACTGTGACCGTAACAATGGGATTGTATCAATTATTTCATAATCAACTTTTTTATTTAAATATTTATTTACATATTTCTCATAAAACCTCCAGTCGAAATTTGCATTATGAGCGACAAAAATTGTACCATCCACAAATTTGAATAACTCCTGAATAACTTTCTCTGGTGGTTCACCTTCTTTATCTAATAATTCCTGTGTAATCCCTGT
>DAOVMD010000090.1 GCA_030630935.1 Candidatus Mcinerneyibacteriota bacterium
AAAATCGTAAATAAATTAATATGTCAAAGAACTGATTTATATTAAATCATCTTATAAATGAAATTCGAAAACTGTGTAAGTAAGAAAAGAGCTGCTTTATATATCTACTTTCGGGACTGTTTTCTTTTTCATATTCTTTCATATTACTTTTCACACTTCCTTAAACATTAACAGATATTCTTTTTATTTCCAATACTTTTTTTGATTCCTTATCAATTGTAATAATCACTCCTTGAAGTTTAATATCTCCTTTTGCAACTTCAAAACGGGTTAAGTTCTGTAAAAGGAATCTTTCTAATATCTCATCTTCCCTCATTCCAATGATAGAATCATGAGGCCCGGTCATCCCGATATCAGTAATAAATGCAGTACCCTTGTTGAGGATCTTCTCATCTGCAGTTTGAACATGAGTATGAGTTCCAACCACTGCATGAACCCGACCATCTAAATACCTCCCGAATGCAGCTTTCTCTGATGTTGCTTCAGCATGAAAATCCACAATGAAAATATCTGCTTTATCCTTGAATTCAGATAAAATTTCATCAACTGTTCTAAAAGGACAATCATAATCTTCCCTGATAAAAACTCTGCCATGCAGATTTATTACACAAAAACGAATCTCATCCTTTTCAATTACAGTTACACCTTTCCCAGGAAGAGCTGGTGGAAAGTTTCCTGGTCTAAGAAGTCTATCTGAAAATTCAGTTATAAAATTCAGGGTCTCCTTCACTTTGAAAATATGATTACCGGAAGTAAGAACATCTATCCCTGATACTAAAAATTCTTCTGTGATTTTTCTGGTTATTCCAATACCATGCGCTGAATTCTCACCATTGGCAATTACAAAATTGATTTCGTTCTCTTCAATAAAATCGGGAAGAACCTTTTTAACTGCATATCTACCGGGTTTCCCGACGATATCACCAATTATTAAAATATTTATTTTATCCTGCATTTTTTTCAGTCCATTTGAATTTCATCTATTATTCCAACAATAACGGAATCAATCGGCATTTTCATATCACCAAGAGCATCTCGTGCTGAGGATCCCTGAACAGTAACAAGAACAATATCACCAACCCCGGCTTGAACAATATCAATCGTCTCAAATGAATTTCCATAGGGCTCTCCATCTACTTCAATTGGTTGGACTACTAAAATCTTCTTGCCCTTAAATTTTGGTTCTTTCTTGGTCGCAACAACGTTACCGATTACTTTACAAATTAACATTTTTATTCTTTCCTCTTTTTTGCTTCTTTAACTATAAATATATCATCAACTATTGCATTAACTCCATAATCAATTGGTGGATGCGGTTCAGGCAATCTTAAAACTGCTTCCTTGCCTTTTACCATTAAAATCGTTTCACCAAAACCTGCTCCCATCATATCAATTGCAATCAAAGGTTTTCCAAAGGGCTGTTCGTTTTCATTTAAAGGTTGAACTATTAAGAGAGTTTTTCCCTTTAATTTCTCGTCCATTTTAGAAAGTACTACAGCACCAAGTATTTTTCCTAATATCATATCTTTCTCCTTCGATAATAGGAGTTTGAATCATCTTCTCTCTCTTTATCCTTATTATACTTAACTTTTTTTATCATAATCTCTGTTATATTTATATCATCAATAATTCCTACAACCCCAAGGTCAGCAGGGGGAATCGGATCGGGAAATGACAACATCGATTCGTCTCCTTCGCAAATTAATACCAGCTCACCATTCCCTGCACCAACCGTATCAACAGAAATTACAGGTGACCCAATTGCATTTTCATTCTCATCAAGAAGCTGAAGAATAAGCAGCTTCTTCCCTTCTAATTTCTTATCCTGTTTCGATAAAACAATACGGCCAATAACTTTTCCTAATAACAAGATTACCTCTTTATAATTCTAACTTTTTTTTCGTCTGCAAATTCCTTCGCAAGTGGAGTAATGATTGCATTCTTATCAATATAAACTACTCCTCCACCATTTCTGATTGCATATAAAACATCATCTTTTGTAAGTATCTTTTTAGGCTTTTCACTGAATTTTTCAATCTCAACTTTATTATTTGCATCTTCAAATTTTAAAATTTTATTTATCCTTCTCTCGTGGCGCCCACCGCCAAAGGGAGTTCTTATAAAATTATTTACTATCTCCTTCGCCAATAGAAGCCCGACAATTCCGGAACCCATTACAAGAACGTTTGCATTATCATGCTCTCTTGCAGCTTTTGATGTAGTTACATTATTACAAGTTGCAGGTAAAATTCCTTTCACCTTACCTGCCGCCATTGCAGACCCTATACCTATCCCGTCAATTAAAATTCCATAATCATAATTCCCCTTTGCAACTTCAATTGAAACCATAAATGCGATATCAGGATAATCAACTGCATCAGTTGAATAAGTTCCGAAATCACTTACCTCAATATCTTCAAGCTTTGACAGGTAATCGAAGATTTTATTCTTGAGTTCAAAACCACCATGGTCTGCGCCGATTGCAATTCTCATATTAATAACCTTTCATTTTTAAAATAATTTTTCCCAAATCTGTTCATTTGGAAAAGGTACAATTACTGAATTTAAAAAAGCCCCGTTCGCCGCAATTATTTCACGTCCTGCAGAGATTGCTGCTTTAACATCAGCAATCTCACCTGTTAAGGTAAAGAAGGATTTTCCGCCAAGCCCTTTTGCAAGACGAATCTCTATTAGTTTCACTGCAGCTTCTTTTGCAGAAGTATCTGCGGCAATTATACAAGAAGCTACTGTGAAAGATTCAATTGCTCCGATTGCATTAATCTTTGATACATCTACCTTTGTCGCTCCCATAATCGCCGGGATAATATCTTCATGAATATTTGGAATGATTAAACTATCCACATAAAAATCTGTTGACTCATCTTCTCCAACTTCAACAGCGCGTTTCACCGCACCAACATCACCGGCGATAAGTATCATATATTTCCCGGGACAAACTGGAAATGCATCAACTAAATTTACTGCTGAAACCTTACACATCTGGTCAGCAACATAGATACCTTGAACGACGCTGTTTAATTCTAAAACGCCAATTGAAGGTTCCATTGGTTCTCCTAAATATTATTTTTTTATCTTTATAAATTTATCTGTTACTTCTATTACATTACCGTTTATTGAAGAGTGAACATCCGCCCCCAGAAAATCATTTTCCATCTTCGCAATGACTTGACCCTGGGTTACTTTATCATTAACTTTCACAACAGGTTTTGCCGGGGATCCAATATGCTGCTGAAGAAGAATCTGGATAATGCTTGAGGATAATTTCGTTTTAATCGAATCCGGAACAACTTTATATTTTCGTAGATTGGCTTTCATAATTAACCGGTTCCCTGGAATTTGTCTGAATTCCCGAATTGTATGAACCCGGTTTGGAGCAGAATGATGCGGGTTCTTGATTCCAGCTTCCAATAACTTCTGTTTCAACTGCCTTGCAACTAATCTTGGTGAAAGATCCATGGGACAAGCATAGATTTCACATAATCCGCATTCACAACATAAATAAGCCGTAGTATCCAATCTCTTAAAAATAGAAACGGATTTCATCAATACATCCGGACGCATATCATGCCCAATTAAATACCTTGGGCAAACTTCAGTACAGGATTGGCACATACAACAATATGATTGAGCCTTCTTAATTATTAAAGATTCCCGCGCTTCCAATTGATGAATGATATAATGGTTTTCAGGTAAAACAATTATTCCTGATGTGGTCTTGGTAATTGGTTGATTTATATCCTCTACAAGTTTTCCGGTCATAGGCCCGCCTTCAAGAATTTTAAACCTATCTTGAAGAGCCTTCCTGACTCCACCGGCATAATCAATCAGATATGAAATTGAAGTTCCAATTGCAACATCTGCAACAAATGGTTTTTCTACTTCACCAAGAACAGTTACAAATCTGGAAATAACAGGTTCATTATTTTTTAATGCATTAAAAACATTAAAGAGTGTCCCGACATTCTGTACTACGACCCCAACTTCTAATGGAAGACCGCCTTCAGGCACAATTCTATTTAAAACTTCCCAAACTAAAACCTGCTCATCACCAACAGGATAAGCATCAGGAAGAAGAAAAATCTCAATATTACCGGGTAATTGCTTTTCCAAAAGTTGGATTAGATCTTCATACTTCTCTTTTATCGCAATAATTCCTTTCTTCGCACCAACAAGTTCAATTGAAAGTTTCATACCTTCAATTAATTCAGAGCTCTTTTTCTTAATTAAGTCTTTATCGGAATATAGAAGAGGTTCGCATTCTGCAGCATTTGCAATTAAGGTATCAACAGATGCTTCCAATTTTTTATAGGTAGGAAATCCGGCTCCGCCGGCTCCAACTACACCGCTTGCTTTAATTTGATCTAATAATTTTTTCTTGTTCATCTCTTTAAATTATTCTGAAATAATCAACCAGGGAACATCTTCTTTCCCTTGTAAAAGTTCTGGCTCTGGTAAGTCCATCCCCTGTTGGTGAAGCAATTGTCAAGGTTGTATAACCTTCACCGTTAAAACCTAATCCTGCATAGGAAGGACCGTTTTTTACAAAAATAGAAGCATTACAGAGCCTTGCTACTTTAGATAAATTTGCAATATCCTTTGAATGCATAATGAAGGTATGACCAAAATGATGCTCGGTTTCAATTGCATAACCAATTGATTGTTCCAATGTATCAACTTTCACAATTGGAAGCATAGGCATTAGCTGCTCTGCCTGCACCAGAACATCATCCCAAGCAGCCTCAAATATTCCAAGAACCGTACCTTCAGGTGGATTAACCCCAATCTCGTTTAAAATCTTAACCGCATCTTTACCCACCCAATCCTTATTCACGATTGGATGCCGGAATCCCGTACCGTCATCTTTAGTAATAACGAGCTGCTTAAGTTTTGCAGTTTCAGATTCACTTAATAAATAAGCACCATGTTTCTGCATCTCTGATATTAAATTCCTGAAAATTGTTTTACAGGCAAAAACTTCCTTCTCCGCTGTACATAAAACACCATTATCAAATGATGCACCCGCAACTATATCTTTTGCCGCTTTCTTAATATCTGCCGTGTTATCTACTATAACCGGGGGATTACCGGGACCTGCAGCAATAACTTTCTTTCCGCAAGTCATCGCCATCTTAACAATCGCGGGACCACCGGTCACACAAACCAGCTTGACTTTATTATGAGACATAAGTTTCGTAACATCATCACGGGATGGATTCTTTAATGTTGTTACAATATCCGGGGGGCCACCATTCATCTCAATCGCATTCCTGATAAGTTCAATCGCTTTCTGAGTAACACGCTTCGCTGAAGGGTGTGGGTTGAAAACAACAGAATTCCCGCCTGATAAAATACTGATACTGTTGTTTACAATTGTTGACGGGGGATTTGTTGAAGGAGTAATTGATGCAATCACACCAAAAGGTGCACGCTCAATCAAAGTTAAACCATGATCACCTGTGAATGTATATGGTTTGATGTCCTCCGGACCAGGGGTCTTTCGAGCTGCTAATAAAACCTTGTTCATCTTATCAGGCATCTTTCCCAAACCCGTCTCACTCACCGCTAATTCACCCAACATCTGTGCATTATCCTGAGCTGTCTGACGGATTGCATAAATTATTTTATTACGTTCTTCTAAAGGAAGTAAAATAAAGACTGCCTGAGCTGAAACAGCTGCGTTAACGGCATCATCAACCGTGTCATAAAAACCGGATGGAATCTTCTTGCGTATTGCCGTCTCCTTAATCTCGGCTTCAATTGAAATACCCTCTTTGGACATTTCATCGATAACCTTCTTCATTAAATCATTAACTTTATCCTTGTTAAGTTCCATAGGATCAATCTCCTATTTTTTTATTCAATCTAATTTTATCGAGTCAATTATTCCAATAATCGCTGCATCTACAGGTGTCTTTGAAAAGTTACCTGCCATCCGCGCTGAAGAACCGGTAACAATTAATACCGTCTCTCCATAACCGGAACCAACTGTGTCAATCGCAATTACATGTTTCCCGTCAGGCTTTCCATCAATGGATAAGGGTTGAATTATTAAAAGCTTCGTACCAACTAATTTCTCTTCCTTCTGAGTTGCAATGATCCTGCCTACGATTTTTGCTATATACATAATAAATTCCCGGACTTATTACAATTGTTATTAATTTTTATTAATATCTATATGAATAAATATGAAAAACAAAAGGGCGGAGTATGAGCCCCGCCCTAAATTAAACTACTTTCCTTTACCTAATTTCATCGGGAAAATATCATCAAGTAATTCATGAGGTCTTGGAATTACATGTACTGCAACCAGTTCCCCAATCTTTTGAGCAGCTGCTGCTCCAGCATCCGTAGCAGCTTTACATGCAGCTACATCACCTCGGACTAATACTGTTACATAGCCGCCGCCAATCTTTTCATAACCAACTATGATAACTTTGGCTGCCTTGATCATTGCATCTGCAGCTTCAATTAATGGAACTAAACCTTTCGTCTCAATCAAACCTAAAGCTTCATTTGACATGGAAAAACCTCCTTTACTTTAATATGATTTAAATTAATAATTCTACCAATTCACCATTTTTTAAATTCGCAGCATTACCCTCATCTGTATCAAAATGAAGAGCTAACTTATGAGCAGAACCACACCGAACTAGTACTTCTTCAAAAATTAATGGACGCTCACCGGATACTCGAATCCTTACTAAATCATTTGCCTTGAGCCCCCAAGAGGATGCAAGCTCACTCTCAATATGAAGATGACGCTTTGAAATTATTACTCCACAAGATAAACTAACAAATCCACAGGGTCCTATAATTAAAATACCAGGAGTCCCTTCTATATCACCGGAAATCCTAATTACAGGCTTTATACCAATATAAAATGCATCAGTCTTGGAAATCTCAACCTGGGTATGTGAACGACAAGGACCTAATATCCTGACTTTTTCAAGTACTCGCTTGGAACCAATTAATCGAACTGTCTCTTCTGATGCAAATTGGTTGGGTTGGGATAAATCCTTTAACTTCTTTAACTGGTAACCTGAACCAAATAATATATCTAAATCTCCGCGGGATATGTGAATATGTCTACCGGAAATCTCGGCAGGAACTAATTTCTTGCCGGAACCTGAGGAAGTGTTACCGGATTGGTTTTCAATAAATACTTTCTTAACTACTTCTTTTATTAGATCTTCTGAATCAGATCTCATGTTACTCCATAGTCTATTCTGATTCTATATAATTTATAATTAACTTTAGAATCATTGTTAAAGCTTTATATCTATAGTATATATTAATTACTATTATAATACAATTTGTTTCATTATAGCAAATTCTAACCTAAAAAGTCAAGTAAAAACTTCATATCTTCGATTAAATTTTTCAAGGCTGTTGTTATACATATCTGTATAAAATGCGATGGCTAAAAAAAAGCCCCGGGAAATGACCCGGGGCTGGAATTTATATAGGGTTGTATTAATATGTAAGATTCATTATAACTTTGCTGCCGCCTGTTCTGGAATTTACAAAGATTTGACCCTCGCTGTATCCCATTCTGGAAGCGATATATTTCTTTAATGTAGCCCCGCGCTTTTCAGATAATGATTTATTTGATGAATAGACATCAAGTACTATCTGCTTTGGTGGGTTCTTTCTAATTATGCTAGAGAGTTTAGAAAGTTTCAAATATGAAACGGTTTCAAATGTATCAGTATTAGCTTTGAATCTCACACCATCCATTGTTATTTTAAGACCTGTATCTGTTAACTGTGTGTTCGGGAAAATGGGTAAGACTTGTTTCATAACCGTTTCAAGACCTCCAACTTCAATACCTTTTGATGCAAGGATTGCTTTTTGTTTTGCGAGTTCCGCAAGTTTCTTTGCCTTGAGCGCTTCAGCTAAAGCTTTAGCTCTTTCAGCCTCAAGCCTTGCAGCGTCATCGGGAGTTGGTGTTGGGACTGGAACTGGGGTAGGAGTTGGAATTGGGGTTGGGGTTGGGATTTTACCCATGTGTTTTATGGTATAGTCATTTGTAGTACCTATTGCAAATTCAATTTTAGGAGTAAATTTCTTTCCGTCATATTTTTCAGTATCATAGTTTCTCATTGCTTCTTCGATATCTGTAATACCAATTTGAATTTTTAATCCTGGTAAGAATCTAGCCATAGGCGATTGTGACATCTTACCAAAGACTCCCGGATTATTTAAAATGAATGAAATTCCGACTGAATAGGCGTTCCCATCATAGTCGAACATAACCTCGAAAGGATTTTTTGTTTGACCAATCAGGAATAGGGTTGATGCACCGAAGAAGATTCCGGGAGAGGCATCCTTACCATGACCCTGGAAAGAATTTGCACCCCAACCGTAATGTCCTTTTAACGCAAAGTTTTGACCAATATTAAATTTTTTCGTAAGTGTCAGGTAAAAAGAATTATTCTGAGCATATTCCGCATAGGGTCCAGCAGGAGTAATATACTTTAATCCCTCACCGACAATATTCTTTGCACCAATTGCAATTGATGGCATCCATGCCATTTGTGGATTATTTGCAGCTGGCGAGTTCAATAGTTTATCAGTAGGATCCCTGAATAGCTGTAATTTAAAGTTAACGACTCCATCTTTCCTGTCTGGATCGCTTAAAAGTGTATATTGTGTAATTCCTAATTCCAAGTTAAGGGTTAACATTGAATTAGTTGGAATGTGAATACCAAAATTAAACCTGGCATCCTGTTCATTCCTCATTCTAGGGTCGAGATAATCTTCCTCACTGGCAAATGCCATAGAGTTACATACGGCGATATCATAGCCCAGGTGCTCAAGAACATCTGCAGTTGGTATGTTGATTAATCCTGTATTGCCGTTAAATGCTGCTGAATAAGCAGCTACGGAAAATATAACAATGAACATTAAAGCAGTCAAGGTTTTAGACTTCATAGAGTCCTCCTTATTCTTTAGTCATATTAAAATATAACATAAATACCTTCAAATGTCAAGTATTTTTTGAAAAAATTCGAAATGTTAAATTGTTAAAGAGTTTTTCTAGAAGCATGCCTTGCATATGTTCAAGTGTGTGATAGTTGAGATGGTTGAATAGTTCAAGTGTTAAAAAAATGTTGAAATGTTGAACAAGTTAAGATAGTTCAATCGTTCAAGTGTTAAAAATAAGTTCAAATGTTAAACAAGTTGAGATAGTTCAATCGT
>DAOVMD010000129.1 GCA_030630935.1 Candidatus Mcinerneyibacteriota bacterium
AGCTGACCAGGTTATATTATAATTGAATTCATCCACTTTTTTAACTTCAATTCCTTCATGATACGATTCAATCTTTTGAATGGGAATCTCTGAATGAAACTTTGCACTTATTGAGATATTCTCAATCTTTTCAGAGCTCTCTTTTGATACTAATCCAAAACGGTAATTAATTTGATTAGAATCAATCTTAAGAAGCTGAGTGTATTCAATTTCTAATCTCTTTGTTCCATAAGCAGGGATAGGTGCTAATCTTGCAGAGAATTCGTTTGTGCGCCTGTGTTCAAGTAACCCGGGATCAATTGCACGCCTGACCAATGATTCATAAATCTCTCTTGCGCGCCGTTTTTCAAAGATCACTCCCTTTAAACGCTTGCCGTTATCCCAGACTGCAAAGTTCGAAATCTCAGAGCCTTCTTCAATCGGAAAGATATATTCTCCTTCCAAAACACGGTTGGAGTTACTGGCAAAAATCTGCTTTACCCTCGTAATAGCGTAGTTATTTGTAATATCAATCTCAATCACCTGGTCTTTTATGTATAATGATTTATGACCATCAACATGAAAAACATTTATTAAACCGTTCCCCCAGGCAACTGAGAATAATAAGGATATTATAAATGAACTTAAAATTATTTTCTTCATAAAAATTTACCTGTTAATTTTTCCAAAACCTTTATGACATATTATATCATTGAAAAATTATATTGTCAACATTTTTTTAAGCAGAATTTACTCCGGATTGTTTACGAGAGTAATCCGTAATGGGACTGAAGTCCCTCTATTTTTCTCAATCTTATTCCCCGGAGAGATTGACGCGTCCTCTGCGAGGACTCGCAATGACATTACCCGGGGCTCTACGCATTAGAGCTGAAGCTCTTTTCAAATCAATCTGGGTTTGATTGCCGCGTCGCATCACTTCGGACGCAAGCTATATCTTCGATACGCTCCATATAAAAAACACATACTTCAAACATTATGCAAGAAAAAAGGTACTGTTATCGTAAACACACAGACATGGGTTAAAAAGGTACTGTTAGAGCTTGACAAATGTTTTTTAATATGATAAAATGAGAAAAAGTGATGAATGATTTGAAAAGATATTTTATTGCATTTACCCCGTATCATCTTCTGCTTAGTATGCTTATCTCCCTCGATTTCGAGGAGAGGGATGATGTTATCATTATAGATAAAGATAATATTAATAATGCTAATAACATTGTTCAGAGATTAACTGAATATTTTCCTCAAATTATTTTTAAAATAATTGAGGAGAGATCTGCTTCAAAAAAATTCTTCAAGAGTTCAAATCTTATCAAGGTATATAAAACAATAACTATTCGTAAATGGTATCCAAAAAAGTATCAGGATAATGCAAAGATTTTCTCGGATAAAGGGGAGGTATTTATATTTAATGAAGCACGGTTAATATCCAGATATTTATTAAATAAATTTAAGAAGAATATTATCTTAATTGAGGATGGATTGTCAAACTATACTCGTTATAAAATAAAATTTAAAGATAAGATAAAAAAGTTGTTTGGTATATATCCACCATTTGGCCGCAATCCGTGTATTAAAAAAATTATCGTTCAAAATCCTGAAAAATTACCCGATGATATTAGAGAAAAGGGTGAATACCTTAATTTGAAACAGTTGGTAGATAGATTAACTGAAGAAAATAAAGATAAAATTATTAAAGCCTTCCTGAATAGAAATTTACTGAAATCTTTTCTTAATTTAAACCAGGGAAAAAGGATATTGCTTCTTACACAACCATTTT
This sequence comes from Candidatus Mcinerneyibacteriota bacterium, assembly GCA_030630935.1. Classification (GTDB taxonomy): domain Bacteria; phylum AUK180; class AUK180; order JAQVHJ01; family JAQVHJ01; genus DAOVMD01. The sequence goes on from DAOVMD010000129.1 coordinate 1,781, forward strand.
CTGAAAATAAGGCGATTACAGAAACTCAGAAGATTACCCTATATAAAAATATCATAGATAAATATTTAGATAATGATGAATTATTAATAATAAAACCCCATCCTGCTGAGAAAACTGATTATACCAAACTTTCTCTTTATAAAAACCTGGTCCAACTTCCAAGAGAATTTCCCATCGAACTTATTAATATAATGCCTAAATTTAATATTACGAAAGCCATTACTTTATTTTCATCAGCAATTGATAATATAGATGTTCCCCAAAAAATAACAATTTGTCCAAATCCATTCGATTGTCCCGAACTTATATTTCCTTCCGGAAACAACAGTATCAAGAGCTAGATGCTAAATCTATATAATGGCGCATATATATCATCATTAAAAAACATTATTTTCAGTTGCACGATTGGTCAATTGACCAATCGTGCAACTGACATGAATAATAATTATACAGAATACTTTTTTTTGCAATGATAAAAAACAATAATATTGAAAGACTTATGCGCAGATATATAGACACTACTAAATGCTTACAATACTTAGTCTCAATCTGAGATTTACCTTGGTTTATCTCTGTTTATGGTTATTATGAAAACAATAAATCTTTGCTTCGCTCTGAGATTGCCGCGTCCTCTGCTCGTGATTGGAGCAAAGCGTAAGTCATCCCGATGTCCATCGGGTCAATGACCCAGAACCACTTGCTTCGCTTGGATTCTGGGCACGCAAATAATGCTTATTCCGGAAATCAAGTAAACAGTTTACAATGAACCCTAACGTGCTGAGCCCAGCATCCAAGTGGTGCTGGGGTTCATTACTTGTCCTTCCATCGTTTGCTTTTGCAAACAACCTTTTGTGTAATCAGTTTGTGTTTGCTCCCCTAAGGGGAGTGTCTTACAAATAATGTCTCAAACACAAACACGAACCCGAACCCGAACAGAATAATTAAAATAAATTAAGTTCCTGAGGAACACAACCTTCTCAATCTAGATCTATATAACTACGCATATTATTTTCGAAACGACTATTTTTATAATTGTTAAAATAATAATTGTTCTTATATATTTTACTATGAAATTGTTATATTAATATTTTTAATTCAGATACACAGTCACTTTAATAAACCTATTTTGTTTGTGCCTGTCGTACTAATTACTTCTTATAGTAAAAAGTATTTCCTAAAATTATTAATAATGTCAGATGCACGAGTTCGTATATACGAACTCGTGATATCGTGAAAATAGATTAAAATAATATTTTGAATGACGAATTATATATGCATAGTTATCTAGATCTCAATCTGAAATTCGCCTTTGGTGAATTTTTATTTAGGGTTGTTATGAAAACAATAAAACATTTGAAATTGAATTCAAAGTATGCTATAATTAACTTAAATGTAAAAGGAGGTTTTTATGAAGAAAATCCTAATTATAATAGTTGGGATATTTTTATTACTTTCAGTAACTTCAACTTCGGCAATTGGCCCGAGCACCAGGTTATACTATTCATTTTATGAACCTGATGTAACAGAGTTCTCAAGAGCTCTTGGTGATGATGTTAATCTTAAGCAAAAGACGAATATTGGTATGCAGCTTGAAATAGGTCTCCCAAAGGGACTTTCAGTTGTAGGTTCAATTTCAGCTTATTTTGGTGAAGCTTCTTCTGTAATTGAACAAGATATGGGTATTCTTGGAATGATGGAGTTTCCATTGAACCATCAGCTATTTATTCTTCCTTTTGATTTGATGTTAAAGTATAAATTCATCAAATTTCCAATGGGAGCTGTTTATGGAATGGGTGGATGGAGTTGGGTATATTCTATATATAGAATGGAAATTGGCGGGACCTATGCAACTTTAATGACAGGCGGCTTGAACTCAACACTTGCAAGAGGATGGACTAATAGTGGTTTTGTATTAGGTGCAGGAGTTGAAGTAAAGATTGCTATTATAAGTGCTTTTGTTGAAGTGGTTAGTAGAAATGGCAAGATTGATTCATATAGATATTTCGACACAGGTTTTACAGATTTAGATGGAAAACTTATTACTGATGATGACGGGAATAAAGTTGGTGTTGATTTGAATGGAATTGAATTCAGAGTTGGATTTGCAATAGGATTTTAAATTAAGTAATTAATTTCATTATTTTATATTTATGATCCCAGCCCTTATTCAAGGGCTGGGATTTTTTTTTAAGGAATTCTTCTATTGTTTGCTATTTCCTTTCTTTGATTTTACATTAATTTCTTAATAATTAACGGGATACTTGATTCATACGATAAGGGTCAAGGCCCTTGACCCCTACTTTGTTTGGGAAACAATTCTTTTGTTTTTAAATGAGTACTTTTTCATAATAACCATAAACGATTTAAAAAAGAAAAAATTTATTTTATTTTTTCCGTTTGGGTTTCCCGATTAAATTTCATATTACTGAAATTTAATCGGGATCACTGCACTTCGTTTGTGACGCGCTTAAGAATTTGATATAAAGTATTGTAAGCATTTAATACTATATAGACCTGTTGTTTCTGAGAGGAAAAAATTAGATTGCCGGAGGCACAGCCTCTTTGACAATGACCCAGAACCACGCACTTCGTTAGGGTTCTGGGCGCAGCAAATGCTATTCTTATAAAAGGGAGCAAGCTTACAGATTGCCGGATGCACAGCCTCTTTGAAATTTCTCTCGCAATGACAAAATGCGTGTATCTGAGATTCTTAATATTATCTACTAAATTACCTGTCAATTACACAGTAAAAAAGCGCTTATTTTGTATTAATTGATGTATTACTTTAAGTTTTACTGATACTTTAAGGTAATTTAAAGAAATCTTATTATATTGGAGTAAAATATAAAAAATAAACTTGACACCCCAGAAAAAATGTGTTATACTCATAAAGAGTTTAAGAGTTATATCTCTATTCTTATTTTATTGTATTCTATGAGGTATTAGATGAAGATTAGCCTGAATTGGTTAAATGATTATATTCCTATCAGTAAGATTGACTATCCGGAAATTGAAAGTAAGATGAATATGTTTGGATTTGAGGATACGGAGATCAAACCGATTTTTGAGAACCTTGATAAAGTAGTTATCGGTAAGATTCTAAAAATTGAGAAGCATCCCAATGCCGATAAGCTGTCTTATTGTAAGGTAGAATCCGGTACTGGTGAGTTTAATATTGTTTGTGGTGCAGCAAACATTAAAGAAGGGGACATTGTTCCCCTGGCGCTTGTTGGTGCAGTTCTACCAAATGGTTTAAAGCTCAAGCGCACAAAGATCAGAGGGGTTGAATCAGAAGGGATGATGTGTTCCCAGAAGGAATTGAATTATGGTCCTGATTCAGATGGAATTTTTATATTACCTACCGATTGGGAAGTTGGAAAGAACCTTGTAGATTATCTGAATGATCATATTATTTCTTATGAAGTAAAATCAAATCGCCCCGATCTTCTTAATCATATTGGAGTTGCCCGGGATCTATCTGCATTATTAGAAATTCCCCTTACTCTTCCCGAGTTAAAGGATCGTTCCGAATCAACAACATCGATTGAAATTGAAATAGAGAATCCCGAAGATTGCGGTAGATACATAGGTAAAGTTATAGAAGGGGTTGAAGTAAAAGAGTCAGAATTATTCATGAAATTCAGGATGAATGCCCTCGATTTAAATACCAGGAATAACCTTGTAGATATTTCCAATTATGTTTTATTTGAATATGGTCATCCTGTTCATATATTTGACCTTAATAAAATTGAAGGTGGCAAGATAATCATTCGCCGTGCAAGATCAGGAGAGAAACTTTTAGCATTAGATGGCAATACTTATGAGTTAACAGGAGAGATGTTGGTAATTGCAGATACTGTAAAGCCGATTGCGATTGCAGGTGTGATTGGAGGTGAGGAAAGTGCAGTTACGGAAACAACGAAGAATATCCTGATTGAGTCAGCGTACTTTCACCCTATTTTAATAAGGCGTACTGCAAAGAAACTTGGAATTTTAACTGATTCCTCTTACAGATTTGAAAGGGGGACCGATATCAAGTGTGTTGGTTTTATTGCCAATAGGGTTGCTGACCTGGTATCTCAGTATGCCGGCGGCACCGTTGGGGTTAATAAGGATGTTTTCCCCTTGGAAGTTGAAGCCGAGCGGGTTGTTACTATTCGGGCTCAAAGAGTAAATCAAGTTCTTGGGATTACAATCAATAAAAATGAGATTATTTCTTATCTTAAAAAGCTTCAGTTTAAGTTAAAAACCGAAGATGCTGATACCCTGACCTTTATAATTCCTTCCTTCAGGAATGATGTTTACCGTGAGGTAGATCTTATTGAAGAAGTAGGGAAATTATATGGCTATAATAACATCAAGACTACTCTTCCCAGGTTTGGAATGAAGGAACGCATCCCAAATCCGCTTATTAAATTTTCTAATGATTTACGTTCGAGTTTAGTGGGTTTTGGTTTAGTTGAAGCAATCAATATTTCGATATTTACAGAAGAGAACTTGAAGTATTACTCGAAACCGGAAAAAGAAATTATAATTAGGAATCCGGTCGGGCAATTTTTAAATAGGTTAAGACCTACCTTGATTCCGGGTCTAGTTCGAAATCTTAAGAGGAACAAGAACAAGGGTGAAGAAGTCATTAAATTATTTGAGCTTGGAAAAGTTTTTTCAAAATCTGATTCCGGAGATGAGCTGGAGCATGAATCACTTGCAATACTTTTAAGTGGCGGCATCAGGGAAGGTTCCTGGAAGGAGGGTAGCCGCTCATCGAGTTTCTTTGATTTAAAAGGAATAGTTGAGAGTTTATGTAAAAAATTAAATATTAAGAATTTTAAATTACTTACCTTAAAAGCCGGGGACTATAATTATATTGAAGGAGATGTTGGTTTTTCAATTTATTCCGGGGAAAAGTTATTAGGACTTGGTGGGATGTTATCTAAATCACTTTTAAAAGAAGATTCAATTGAGCAATCAGTATTTATTTGTGAATTAAATGTTGAATTACTACGGAAATCATCAAAGAAATTGCAAAAATTCCAACCTTACAGTCGATTTCCATCTATCCGACGGGATTTATCTTTAGTATTTAATCAAAGCGTAAGAGGACAGGATATTCTTGACACAATCAGTTCCTCATCAAGGAAGCTAATTAAGCAGATTGAAATATTTGATGTTTATAAAGGAGATAAGATTCCTGAAGGTTCGATAAGTTATAGTTTTTCAATTAAGTTTCAAGCACTTGAGAAAACCTTAAAAGATTCAGATGTCGAGAAGATAATTAACAAGCTTTTACAGACTCTGGAGAAGGATTATGGAGCAAAATTACGAGAATAATAACCACGGGGTAGTTGATCAGCCAGGTGAGTTATTAATTGAATTGGAAAAGAGAATAGATTTGTTAATTGAGAAGAGGAAGGAATTAGAGATTGAGAATTTTGATTATCGCGAGAAGTTACTGGAGGTCTCTGGTAAGTTGAAGGAGATTTTAACAGAACTGAAAAATTTAAAATCTCAAAGAGGGTAGAATATGAACGATAAGGTCACAAAATTTATTGTAAATATCTATGGTAGTAACTATACGATAAAAGGCGATATTGACCAGGAATATATTAAGAAGTTAGCGGATTATGTAGATAATAATATGCGTGAGATTGCTGATCAAACGAAAATGGCTTCGACTCAGCGTTTAGCTGTTTTAACAGCATTATATATTGCTGATGAATTGTTTCAAGCCAAAGATAAAAAGTCTAATGCAGATTTTTCCGAAATCAATAAAAGTCTAAAAGATATCATCCGCAAAATCGATATTGATTTAGAAATTTAATAGCTCTTTAATTAAAAACTTGTAAAAAAGCAAAAAATATGTTATAATAACTATGTAGGATTTCCTGCTGTGCTGGTAATGAACTGGTAGATTTTGAGCGACACTATATTACTGGGAGTCAGTTTGACTTCGTTTTTACTCCGAACGATGTTTAGGAGCATAAAACTTAGTCTAAGATGCCCACTTGAACTTAAGGTTCAAAAATATCTGGACATACGGCATAGCGGGAAATCCCTTAGCTCTCTTAATTTGAGGAAAGATGAAGAAAA
>DAOVMD010000113.1 GCA_030630935.1 Candidatus Mcinerneyibacteriota bacterium
AGCATAAACAATCTCCTTACCTGTTTGTCAGTTACCATATCCAAACCTCCTATTATGGGTAATTTGAATATGATAACATAAATTACCAAAATCCGGTAACTTTAATTGACACCAACCGGTAATTCTAATTGTCGCTAATCACCCTTCCCTGAAACTTCTTATCATCAGTGGCTTTTATAAGGCATTTGATAGTGCGTTTCCCTCTTTTAACTAATTCATTAACTACAACATTGTTATTTTTCACATCTTTTGGATCGTCAATTAAAAGATAGACTAGTTTCTTAGTTTTTATTGAACCGAGGTCAAGTCCCTCAAGCACAGGACCTTCTTTTTTTCCACTTGTTTTTATTTCGTGAGGATCTTCTTTATCTTTACTATAAACAAATTCGTAACTCAATAGAAATTTTTCACCTATCTCCTCCTTGTTTATTACTTTTGCCCCTTTTATAGATTCAATTAGGGCGGTTTCCTCTTCTTCAGTGAAACTCGATTCAATTACATTAACCTTTGTCACTTCTTTATCTTCATCAAAATACACTCTCAGCATTATGAATTTATCTTTTTCTTTGGCATCTATCTCCGGCATTTCAAATTCTAAAATTCTATGTTCTTTGAATTCTGCATCTATACTGAAATCGAATTTTACATCTTCACTGTAATCAAACTTGATCTCATAGATCTTTATCTCAGTCTCTTGTTTTACATCAAAATACAGTTTCTCTTTTAATGCCAATTCTGCTGGTAAAGAATAGACGAAATACTCATTCACTTTTTCCGGTTTGAATATCTCTTGTGCGATCTTTATGGGTATATTCTGCTTTGTCTTGATAATGACCGCTGATGTAGTTATTAGTTCTCCCTTAACTCCAAGCATCAGTATTAATGCCTTAATAAGCGGGAACATACCTGACTCATCCACTGTGAATATCATCTCTCCAGAATAAAACAATCCTGTATCTTTAGAATAAGAAAGCTCACCTTTTACAAAGATTTTACTTTCAAGTCCCTCAACCTGGATTGAGGATTCTCCAGACGGTGAGAAACTTATTTTTAGTTCGGAGTACTGCTTTGCCTGAACAAAAAATAGTAATGCCAGAACACAAATCACTACATACACACACTTTTTCATAGAAACACCTCCAAATAAATTTTTTATAGATAATATGTCAATTAACAATAACCACTAATTATTATATTTACAAGATAAAAGGTAGGTTATAATCTGTAACAAACATGACAATATCTTCAGGTTTATTTCCCCATATAATAACAATTCCAAATTGCTCAGTTAAAAATGAATACTTGATAGCTTTTTGAAGGTCATTGGAGTTATTAATATTGACTGCAATCATTACATCCATAAATTGTCCCGGGACCACACCTTTAATTTTTCCCTTTGGCAGAGTAACTTTCGCAGAGCCTGAGCCTTTCGCAACATTAATTATTCTAAGTTGTTTATCAAATTCTAAACCTAATAAGTGGAAGAACCAAAATCTCCAAGGTATTTCCTCCGGTTGAAATTTTAATTCTTCAGTTTGAATTTTAATTATTTTTTCCTTATTCTTTCGTAATATTTTAAACTCCAATTCTGTCCCAATTTTTTTATTGAAAATATAATCCTGTAATTCAGTAATTTTAAAGAATGTTAAGCCATTTACTGTAAGGATCAAATCGTTCTTTTGTAAGTTGAATTTTTTCCCTGGAGTATCAGGAAATACCCATTCGACCAGAAAGCCATTTTTTAATTCACCTTCATAGTCTATATAGTTTCTGTTCTTTTCATTATTTATCAGTATTGAACATCCGACCCATGAACGTTTAAATGAATTGGATTCTAAATAATTCTTATATAATTTCCTTACCATATATATAGGAATTGCAAGGTTAAAGTCGTATACTTTTCGGTGTTTATAATCAGATGATTTCTTTATAGTTGGAATTCCAATTAATTTCCCGTCCTTATCTACCAATGCCCCACCGCTGTTTCCGGAAAATATTTTTGCAGAGAATCTGAAATTTCGCTCGATTAAAGTCAGGTGAGTAATTATTAAATCTTTGGATGAGATAATTCCTTTCGTAACCGAGATTCCTTCCCCATGAGAATTACCGATTGCCCAACAATCATCACCCATTGCAAAGCTATTATGATTTCCCAAGATAATAGGTTTTAAATTATACACCTCGATTTTTATTAGAGCAAGGTCAGCGAATTTATCTTCAATAAGAATCTCAGCATTATATTTTTTCTTATCACTTGTAATCACGGTTATTTCAGAAGCATCGGAAATAACATGGGCATTTGTGACAATAATCCCGTCGCTTGATAGAATGACTCCGGAACCCATCGAATCAATCGGCTCTTCTTTTTGTAAACCTGTTTCGTCAATAAAAAAGAAGTTCGGGGTAGATTTCACTTTAATTATAACTGTTGACTTAATTGATTCTTTAATTTTGCCTGTATCATAATCTTCAGCATAACATGGGAGCATGAACAATAGTGAGAGAAGAATCAGGGATATGATTGAGTTTCTTTTCATTTTATTCTTTCCTTTAAAAAGTTAAATTACAGGGAAATAATCTTGAATTATGGTGATGAATGTGAATCCCTGATCTAAAAAATTTCCATTTGCGATATATAAAATTAAGATATCATCAAATAAAGAATTTGTAATATAATCATCTAACATTTTACAGTTAGTAATTTTTTTTGTACGTAACCGGTTATCCAATTTAATTTCCTTAGCGTCAAGTTTCTGAACGGGAAATTCATCTTTTGGGAGATAATATTTAATATATTTCTCTGCTTTTAGAAAAGTTCCATCTGCATAAGAATCCTTTCTAATTTTTTCTATATACGGTTTTCCGTTTTTGCATATCACTTTCAACCCGAAATAAAGATGTAATTCGTCCAATGGAGATAACCTCAGAGTATATGGTTTATCAACAGTCTTTATTTTTAATTCCTCTTCTTTTGAATTTCTCGAGATCTTTAAACTTACTTCACTTTGGGAGGGGAGGCTCATCACATATTTAATATACTCAATAACATCAGTGTGAGAATTATTATCTACTGAGATTATGACATCACCTTTTTGCACTCCTGCTTCAGCTGCAGGGGTACCTGGAAATACCGCTGCAACATATATCTTTTCTGAGTCAATATCAATATTAAATTCCTTCTCACTAAATGAATCGGCTTTGGTGATGTATATGCCCATCCAGCTATGAATAATCTTCTCTCCGCGTTTTAATTTTTCAATGATTGGTTTTATATTATTAATAGGTTCAATTATCCCGAAATTTTGAACATTACCTCTACAGATTCCGATCACTTCGTTCTTAGAATTAAATACCGGGGCAGTTGAAACGCCTGGATTAATACTCATATCACTCTTGATATAATTGGGGAATTCAATATTTACCAGGTCAGAATAATTTGTTGAGCTTATAATTCCCGATGAAAGGATTTTACTAGCACCTCTTTGGAATCCATAAGACCAAATCTCATCGAGATGTTCTACCTTATCCGAATCCCCAAACGTTACCCATTTCCGGTCGTAACTTTCAAGTTTAACAAGAGCAATGTTTTGGGGAGGATATGAACCAACAATTTTAATTGGATATTTCTTCCTATCATAAAATACGGCTTCTAATTTATCAAAATATCTCAGAGGTTCAAATGGAATGATAGCATATCCTGATGAATCGAAAACAAAACCTGTTACCTCACGCTCTTCAAATTTTTTCTCTTCCAATACAGGAACCATATTATACCCGGAATACCCAACTACCACTTTTGATTTTGTCGGAACAAGGTATGTTGCTTCAGTTAAATATTTCGTTTTGAAAACTGAATTATATGCAGTCTTAATATCCCGCTTTGCATTTACAAAGGAACTATAAGAAAAAAGAATCAGGACGATCATTATCCCAATCAACGGTTTTTTAAATTTAATCATCTTACCCTCCACTTTTAAGGTTTAATTATTAATTCTAAAGTAAAAATGGTAATTTATCATCTACAATAAATAAGATAGAGTCTTTCGGTCCCTTTCCCCAGACCATAACCAGCGAAAACTGATGTTCAAGATGAGATCTTTTTATTACAGAGTTCAGGTCATTGAAATCCCTGACCTTAATTTCATAACCTTTATCAAAGGTTTGACCTGGAATAACTGCTTTCAACTTATTTTTCGGGATCTCCATTTTTTCTACCTTAGACCCCTTGCGGATTGAAATTATCCGTAATGACTTGTCGATATCCATTCCGAGGAAATGAAATAAACAGAAGTCTGGTGGGAATCTTTCCGGCGGCATGATTAACCTGGTAGTTTTAATTGCTACATTATTAACTTTATTATTTCGCAGGTATTTCACATTTATTTCTGTTCCCGGATCGAGACTATAAATATAATCTTGAATTGCAGTTAATTTCTGAAATTTCACATCATTAATTTCAAGAATTACATCATTCCTTTTTAAACCTCTTTGCTTTGCCGGTGTGTTTGGGAAAACCCATTCAATTAAATACCCCTTGTCAGATCCTTTGAAATTTAAATAGTCTCTGTTTTTCTGGTTATTTTGCATTACTGCAATTCCTATCCAGGAACGATAAAATGTTTTAGTTCTTTTATAAGTTCTAAAAAGAGCTTTGATCATGTACGCAGGAATTGCAAGGTTGAAGTCGTACATTTTCTGCTCTTTATAATCGTATGATTTCTTTATAGTTGGAATCCCAATTAATTCTCCATTTTTATTAATGAGTGCACCACCACTATTCCCATGATTAATCTTAGCATTAAACCTGAGAAACCGTTCAATCATTAAATAATGTAAAATATTTTGGTTTAAAGAAGTGATCATACCTTTTGAAATATTAAATCCTAAACCAAGGGTATTTCCTACTGCCCAGCAATCATCGCCTTCTTCTAATTTGTTAATATCACCAATCTCCATATACTCCAGGTTATCAGCATCAATCCTAATTAGAGCGAGGTCAGTATAAGGATCTAGAACAAGGACCTTAGCGGTATATTTCTTTTTGTTATATGTCAATACAGTGATCTTATCTCCACCTTCAACAACATGATTGTTTGTGACAATGATTCCATCTGATGAAAGAATAACTCCTGATCCTTCCCATCTCTCAGATTTAACACGTAGAAATCCTGCCTTTTTATGAACATATAAAGATTCGGTTTCTCCTTTTACCTTGATAATAACTACTTTATTCAGAGACTTTTTAATTAACTCCTTATCATATTCATCTTCAGAATAAATATTTGAAAAGGTAACTAATAAAATAATCATTAAGCACATAAATCTTTTTAATATTTTCATACTTTTCTCCCTTTACTTTTATTCTAACATATTATTATAAAAAAAGCAAATAAAAATCTTGAAAAGTACTGCTAAATATGATAAAATATAGAAAAAGGATTTTAATGGCCACATTAATTTATTATGAACTTAATGATAATCCGATAAAATTTAAGATCAAGAACGAGATTACCAAGATAGGCCGCAAGGAAGATAATGATATTATCCTAACTGATATTTTTGTTTCACGATATCACGTTGCTATTATAAATAAGGAAGGGCGATTTACATTAATTGACAAGGGAAGTTCTTACGGCACACTTCTAAACGGGAAAAAGATGTCCAGGGAAGAACTTAAGTATGGTGATGAGATTAAAATTGGGAATATCCTTATGACGTTTGTCGATGATTCTACAATAGATTCCGTTTTCACAAAAGACACCAAACGTACCCAAGGTGAGATGATAAAAGATATTACTCTTCTTCAGAATGAGCTGGATGATATTAAGATGAAGATTCGAGATAGAGATAAAGTAAAACTTGATATTAACCTGCTCGGTGAACGATTAATTAGTGTTCAAAATGAGCTTGTAAAGATGCAAGAATCTTTTCTTCAAGCTAAGAAATCGAATCAAGTTCTCAGGATTATGTATGATGTTGGAAAAGTTGTTAACTCAGTTACTGACCTAAGAATGTTGATGAATGTTGTAATGGATTTAGCTTTAAAAGTTGTAAGTGCCGAGCGTGGTTATTTAATGCTTTATGAAAAGGAAGCGAACTCTCTTATTACAAAGGTTGCAAGGAATATGGGGAAGAATGTTACAGATCTTAATAATCTTGAAATATCGCAGACAATTGCTAAGGAGGTTTACAAATCAAGCAAGCCAATTCTTACAATTGATGCTCAGAATGATGATAGGTTTTCAACCTCAACAAGTATTGTAATGTATAATATCAGATCTGTTATCTGTGTACCTTTGCGTAATAAGAAAGAAGAAGCGATTGGAATTATTTATGTTGATAATATTGCATCAAAATCATCTTTTACAGAAGATGATAAAGAATTACTGGCGACATTTGCAAATTATGTTGCAGTTGCAATTGAGAATGCTTCCTTGTTCGAGAAGATCCGTAAGGAAGAAAAGATTAAGAACAAATTATCTCGTTACCTTTCAACAAATGTTGTTGACTCGATAATTCAAGGACAGGAGATTCAGCTGGGTGGAGAGATAAAAATGATTACAACATTATTTTCTGATATCCGGGGATTTACAACAATGTCTGAAAAAATGGAACCGGAAGAAGTTGTTGCTTTATTAAATGAATATTTTTCTATTATGACAGATATAATATTTAAGTATGAAGGTACGCTCGATAAATTTATCGGGGATTGTATTATGGCGGTATTTGGAGCACCTTTTAGGCATGAGGATGATCCAATGAGAGCAATTAAAACTTCAATTGAGATGCGGGATGCAACGATTAAATTAAATGCAAAATGGAAAAAGATGGGCAGAAGAAGTATTGGGGTCGGGATAGGAATCAATACAGGTGAAGCGATTGCAGGGAATATCGGTTCATTACAAAGAATGGATTATACCGTTATTTCAGATGCTGTTAATCTTGCAGAACGTTTAGAAGCAAATGCTCCTGCAGAAAAGATTTATATTTCAATCTCAACATATGAAATTGTAAAAGATTATATCAAAGCTGTGGAACTTAAACCGTTTAAGGTAAAAGGTAAATCTAAGGCTCAACAAGTTTTTGAAGTATTAAGTTTAAAGTAAGTTTAAAAACCAAAATCAAGCAATTCCATTGCTTGAACAGAGAATATACATCTTCGCTAATATCTCGGGATAAAAATATTTTTTCGCATTAAATTGTTCTTCAAACTTTTAATGTTATTATTTTCAATCATCATGGTCAAGGTCAAACTGGGATGCAAGCACCCTTTCTGATTTCTGACTGAAGGTTAGTACTTTGTATAAGTATTATAATTAGGCAAGAACAATGGGGTTTCACCCCCTTTATTTTTCTTTTTGTTATTCCACTATTTTTTGTTTTATATACTCTGTTATATTTCTTTGAAAAAAAAAGCCCAACTTTTCAGTTGGGCTTTAAAATATTTAAAAAAGGAATATACTTAAAATTGAATACCTATTTGAGCTCTAAATACGCCACCAAATTCAGTAGACGGATTAAAAGAAATATCGACATTCATACCTTTCGAGGTACCGAACGGAACTTTCATTCCTACACCTGCTGAGATACTATCGTAAACATCATATCCTGCCTGGTATCCGGACCTTAAAACAAATCTTCCATTTAATGTATATTCAAATCCTATACTGGATTTGATTGCGGCATCGTTATACTGTACAAATTCAACAACTGTTAAGAAATCATGATTTGCAGATTTAAAGAAATTCCAGAAGATTCCATATCTTGCGATAACCGGCATTTCCCAACGTTGATGGTAATACTCTACATTTGATCCCATATTTCCTGCAGAAAAAGCAAGGCGAATATCCTTCATGAATTCAGGATTTTGATAAGTGAATCCGAGATCAAATGAGTAAGCATCCGCTTCCCATTCTTCTAATTTCTCATAAAGATAATTAAAGTTCACTCCAAATCTAAAACTGTCAGTTAATTGCTTACCATAACCGATTGTTAGGACATAATCATAAGCCGTAAATGTATCACCTGATTCATCTGGCTCGGAAGTATATCCAGTTGGGTAGGTGTATTCAAATGTTCCATAATCTACATATTTAATACCAACCCCAAATGAACCATAATTAATTGTCTCATTGTTTCTAAGAACTTTAACCGGCATTCCTATACTCATGAATTGATAACTTGTATCAATAAAGTAACTTGAATACATGACTTGAATATCCATCCCTTTTAGTCCGGCCAATCCCGCTGGATTCCAGAATAAAGCAGTGGAATCTTCGACTAATGCACTATAAGAGTTACCAAGCGCAGTTGCCCTGGCACTTACGGGTAGTTTGACAAACTGGAACGCGGTTGTACCTAAGTGAAATTGAGTTGCCATTCTAGCCGATGCTGAACCTACAAGTACAAGCATAAGTAAGATGGTCAAAATTGCTATCTTTCGCATTATTAGATCCTCC
>DAOVMD010000436.1 GCA_030630935.1 Candidatus Mcinerneyibacteriota bacterium
ATTCACTTTTTGTAGGGAAATATGTACTAATAGCTGGTCTTTGAATACCTTTGATTCTACCGACAATCGTAAATGCCCCTGTCATAACAGCTCCGGTATTTCCACAAGATACAAAAGCATCAACATCGTCATTTTTCAGATAATTAAATCCCTTTACAATGGATGAATTAACCTTCTTCTTAATTGATAAGGTAGGAGATTCATGCATTTCAATATTATCAGTTGCATTTATGATCTCGATATTATCCGGAAAGGAAAATTTCTCATGAAGAAAATTCCAGATTTCCTTCTCCGGGCCTATTAAAATTATCGTATCATCTTTGAGGTCATTTGCAGCTTCAATTGCCCCGGTTACCGTGGTTTCTATTCCAAAATCACCGCCGTGGGCATCAAGCATTATTTTCATAAACTATTTGGTTTTCTCTTTAATAGTTACAACCTGTGCATCTTTGTAATAACCACAATTGGGGCAAATATGATGTGGTCTCTTTACTGCATCACACTGTGGGCAGCGCGAGAGCCCTTCTTTTATGTATTTTAGTTTCTTCATATACTGGGCTTTTCTATGCCGGGTAGTTGACCTTGATTTTCGTCTTTTAGGTACTGCCATTTTATTACCCTCCTTTTAGAGATTTTTTTATTAATTGACCTAAGTTAACTCCTTCACGAAGCTCTGAATCTAATTCAGTTTTTTCTACACCACATTTACAGTCCGCAATGTTTCTATCCTTTCCGCAAATCTGACAAAGTCCCTTACATTTAGGATTACAGATTAATTTTAACGGCATATTTAAATAAATAACATCTCGAACTTCTTTATCTAAAATAATTATATTACCCTGGCAATAAGCTTCCTGGGCCTCATCGATCCGGGTTTGACCTGACCGACTTAAATATAAGATTGAAAATTTAATATTAAAATCAGATTTATATTCAGCTAGGCACCGGGAACAAATTGCTTTAATCTCTACATCAATTTTACCGGTTACATGGACTTTTGTTCCTATCTTCTCAGCTGTACCCAGGAAATGAACTTGATTAATAAATTGAAATGACTCATCATTTCTAAGGTTCAGACTCCGGGTTGATACTGAAAAATTCAGTTCAAGTTTATTCTGTTTTTTGAAATCTGAAATATTAATTTTCATCTGTAAATCGTTAATCCTTTTTCATTAGATATTCATGCATTGCCTTTGCAGCTTTTTTCCCCGCGCCTGCTGCAAGAATTACTGTTGCAGCACCTGTTACGATATCACCACCAGCAAATATACCGGGGACATTGGTCATTTGAGTCTCATCATCAACGATGAAGTACCCCCATTTATTTGTTTCAATATCAGGTGCAGTTGCAGCAATTAAAGGATTTGCTCCCTGGCCAATTGCCATAATAACAGTATTGACTTTAAAAGAGAACTCTGACCCCTCAATTGGGATAGGTCTGCGCCGGCCTGAAGAATCCGGTTCACCAAGTTTCATTCGAATTGCCTTGATCTCTTTAACCCAACCATCTTCATCTCCGATAATCTCAACCGGGTTGGTAAGCAGGTTAAAATTAATCCCTTCCTCTTCAGCATGATGAATCTCCTCTTCTCTTGCAGGGAGTTCTGTTCTACTTCTTCTATAAACAATAAAAACCTTTCCGGCACCTAAACGTAAAGCAGTTCTAGCAGAATCCATTGCTACATTTCCACCGCCGACAACTGCAACCTTCTCTCCATATTTAATGGGAGTATCGAATTCAGGGAAGAGATATGCTTTCATCAGGTTTGCTCTTGTTAAAAATTCATTCGCTGAATATACTCCATTGAGATTTTCTCCCGGGATCCCCATAAAATACGGTAATCCAGCACCGTTACCGAGAAAAATTGTATCGAACTCTTCTTTCAAATCATCAATTAAAAGGGTTTTTCCAATTATTTTACTTGTCCTGAACTCAACACCTAGTTGGGCAATATAATCAATCTCCTTTTGAACAACGTCTTTAGGTAACCTGAACTCAGGGATACCGTAAACTAGAACACCACCACATTTATGAAGTGCTTCAAATACTACAACGTCATGACCTTGTTTAATAAGCTCACCCGCGGCTGTAAGTCCTGCGGGACCTGAACCAATAATTGCTACTCTCTTCCCGGTCTTAGGAGGGAGTTCCGGTATTTCCATTGAATCCTGGGCAAGTTCGTAATCAGCAACAAACCTCTCTAACCTCCCAATACCGACAGGCTCAAAGTTTATGCCAAGAATACATTTAATTTCGCATTGATCTTCCTGGGGACAAACTCTCCCGCAGATAGCAGGAAGACTGTTCTTCTCTTTGATTTTCTGATTTGCTTCAATATATTTCTTTTCTTTGATCAAATTTATAAATGCAGGAATATCAATCTCAACAGGACAGCCCTCAACACATTTAGGTTTCGGGCAATTAAGACATCTTGAAGCTTCAATTAATGCAAGCTCCTCTGTATATCCAAGAGCAACTTCATTAAAGTTCGTTTTTCGAATCTCAGGTTTCTGTTCGGGAATTTTCGTTTTTTCTTTAATTATTGCCATAAGTTCTCTCCAAGATATTAATCATTTAAACTTTTCTTAATTCGTTTATTATACTCTTCCAAAGCAAACTTCTCTTCATCTGTATAAATTTTCTGACGTTTCATTAATTCATTAAAATCAACTTCAAAACCGTCAAAATCAGGACCATCAACACAAGCAAATTTAGTTTTACCGCCGATTGAAACTCTACATGCACCGCACATCCCTGTCCCATCAACCATGATCGGGTTCAAACTGACGATAGTCGGGATATTAAATTCCTTTGTAACTTTTACTACCATCTTCATCATAATAACCGGTCCAATCGCAACACATAGATCCAGTTTATTACCTGAGTCAATCAGTTCACGAAGAGCATCAGTTACAAAACCTTTCTTACCATAACTCCCGTCATC
>DAOVMD010000184.1 GCA_030630935.1 Candidatus Mcinerneyibacteriota bacterium
AGCGCGTGGCTGGAGTGTAACGGAAGTCATCCCGACACGTCGGGACAATGACAAATAACGTTTGCAGATTCAAAAACGTTGGAGCAGTCGGTTTATCAATTAATAACCATCAACCATAAATCATAAATGTGAAGCGAAGCGTAACTTTTACATTTGAACACTTGAACTCTCTAATTGTATTTTTGTTTTTTTTATGCTATACTATTTCAAAATCAAGGAGTTATGAAATGCCTGATAAATATATTTTTATTGTGCGTCATGGTGAGACAAAACTAAATAAGCAAGTTGTATTCCGTGGTCAGCTTGACGTTGAACTTAATGAGACCGGTCTTTCTCAAGCGCGTTTAGCCGGGGTAAGATTTAAAGACATCAGGATTGATAAGATTTATTCCAGTCCTCTAAAGCGCGCCTATCAGACTGCGAAAGCCATTGCAAAACATCATAATCTTGAGATTGAGATAAATGAATCAATGAATGATATGAATCTTGGTATCTGGCAGGGACTTCCTAAAAAGGAAGTTGCTGAGAAGTATCCTGAGCAATGGGATAAATGGGTCAATCACCCGACTGACCTGGATATACCAAACGGTGAAACTCTTATTAATGTAAGTGAAAGAGCATTTCGTGAGTTAACCAGGATTGTGAAAGAAGAACCTTTTGAAAACATTGTAATTGTTACACACCGTATTATTTGTAAATTATTAATATTAAGTTTACTTGGCAGTAACCTGAAAGGTTTTTGGAAGATTCACCAGGATACTTGCTGTATTAACCTGTTCCGTTATAATGATGAAACAGGCTGGAGTATTGTGAAACTTAATGATACAACTCACCTTGATAATGGAAAGATTATTCTGAAAGAAGACTTTTAGCTTCGCTTCGCTCACAATTAAGAAGTAAAAATGAACAATGAAGAATGAGTAATGATTTGCATTAAGTATTTTACTGCTTTGGTTTAGAGTGCTATTTCTTAGTGTAAAATTCTTAATTATTCACTGTATCAAATAAATATTTGATTTTACTGAAAATATATGGTATAATTTTTTGAAAAAACAGAAAGAGCTAAAATCATGAAGAATTTAATACCTGGTTTTATAGTTAATAATTTTAAGAAGGGGAAATTACAGGGTAAATTTAAATCCACAGTAATGTTCATTGATATCGTAGGATTTACGGATATGACCCAGAGACTGATAGTGCATGAGAAAGAGGGCATTGAAGTTTTAACCGATATCCTGAACGATATCTTTGGAGGATTAATAAACCTTATATATAATCACAATGGGTGGATAGGTAAGTTTGAGGGCGATGCTTTTACTGTTTTTTTTAATGATGATAATTTTCAAGATCATTATCAATTGACCAAAAGTATTCAGGATTTCATAAAAAGCTCAGGCAGGGTTAAAACAGACCAGGGAACCTTTAGATTGAATATTAGAATAGGTGTTGGTGTCGGTGATGTTACTTGGAGAATTTTAATAACAGAATCAAGAAATATTTTTTACTTTAAAGGAGCAGGAATAGAAGATTCATATAAAGCAAAGAAAAAATGTAAAGCAGGTGAAATCTATTTAAGTAACGGTTTTAAAAAGATATTAAGTTCAAATAAGAAAACAAGATGGGTTGATAGTAAGATATCCAGTAAAATTACTTACAAGAAGAAAGAACTTTTGAACTTTATTCCGGAAAAGATTTTAAACTTTACTGGTCAGGGCGAGTTTAGGGATGTAGTTTCTATCTTTGTTTCATTTGATTTTGAGGAAAAGGTATTTGACGAGTTCATTCAATTTTACTTAAAGGAATTGACGAAATACAGTGGTTACCTAAATAAACTTGATTACACTGATAAAGGTCCTATCTTACTTACAGTTTTTGGTGCTCCATTCGGGTTAGAACACCTGGTTTTTAATGCTCTTGACTTCTGTTTAAGTGTTCAGAAAAAGTATCCTGAACTTGCTTTTGGTCTAACCCGTGGTACGGTTTATGCCGGTTTTATCGGAACTCGGAAACAAGGCGAGTACACCATCATAGGAGATGAGGTGAATCTATCAGCCAGATTGATGGAGATCGCAAAACAAGGTGAAATTTTGACGGATGCTGAAATCTTCAAGACTACTTCCGGTAAATTTTCTTTTGAAAATTTTGGAAATAAAAAGCTAAAGGGATTCAAGGAGAGATTTCCGGTTTATAGATTAATGAAGAAAGAACCCGGTTTTGAACAGGATTTTTTCAGTGGTCCTTTAATTGGCAGGAAAACTGAGCTCAAACTATTAATAAAAAGTCTTGATGCCTTGAAGAATGGAAAAAACGCCGGTATTGTTTATATAGACGGTGACCCCGGGATTGGTAAGAGTAAGCTGGTACATGCTTTTTTCAAAGAACTTGATATGAAAAAATATTACCGGTTTATATGTCGGAATGACCCGGTTCTTAAAAAACCATTTAATCCCTTCATATATTTTTTAACCGGATATTTTAATTTAAACGATGATGACTCTATTGAGAAGCGGAAGGAGAAGTTTCTTAAAAAGTTCTCAACTTTTATAGCGAAAATTCCTGATTCACAGATAAGTTCCCAACTGATTAAATTTAGAGAAGCGCTTGGCTCTTTATTAAATCTTAAATGGGAAGATTCTCTATTTGAAAAGCTTGATGCAGAGACTAAGTACAACAATATGATTGCCGGTTTGAAGCTGTTTATTAAAGGTCATTCATTAATAAAACCGGTGATAATTGAATTTGAAGATGCACATTGGTCAGACCTTGATTCTCAGGGCATTGTCAGATCTCTCACCATTAATACACTGGGCTTTCCTATTTTGATTTTAATAATATCCCGATATTTAGATGACGGAAAACCTTTTCGTGTTGAGGGTTTATCTCAAGATATACATGTTAATAGCATTAACCTTGGATTATTATCTATCATTGACCTGAAAAAATTGGTTAATACTAACCTGGAATATCCGGCATCGAATAAGCTTCTGGATATAATACAGAAAAAGAGTGAATATAACCCATTCTTTATTGAACAAATTATTCTATTTCTAAAAGAATCCGGAGTCCTTAAAAAGGGAAGGGACAACTGTACCATTTTGAAAAAAAGTAATTTCAAAATTCCCAGAAAAATAAATAATATAATTATCTCAAGGATAGATCGTTTGAGTGAAAGTTTAAAGAGAATTATCAAAACCGCATCTGTAATAGGCAGGGAATTTTCAGTTCTATTATTATCAAGGATACTGAAGAATGAAGATATCACGGATGCTTTAGAAAAAATCGAAAATGAATCTATCTGGTTATCCCTGTCAGAACTTCACTATCTATTTAAACATATTCTTATCCGGGATGCAGTTTATGAGATGCAGTTGAGAAAGACATTACGAAAACTTCACCTATCTGTTGCACACGGATTAGAGAAACAATATAAAGGAAATCTGAAAAATTATTACCAGGACCTTGGTTTTCATTATGAAAAAGGGGGGGACATTGTAAAGGCGATGAAATATTACAGGTTGGGTGCAGAGTTAGCTGAAAAAGATTATAAAAATCAACAAACAATATATTGTTATAATAAATTACTTGAATATGCAAAAAAGCAGGATGAAAAATGCATAATAAGAAATAAGCTCGCGCCAATATATTATTTTATTGGCAATGTAACAGAAGCAGAGAAATTATTTAAAAAAAATCTAAAAGCATTAAAGAGAACTAAGAAGTTGAAATTATTAGCTGAAACTAAATTATATTATAGTGACTTTTTAAGGAACATAGGTAAGTATGATCTTGCTCTGGAATTATTAGAAGATTCAAAGAAAGTTTTCAAGAAACTGCATGATAAATCAAAATATTATGAAACCTTATCTAGTATAGGATCAGTTTATTTAAGGAGAGGGATGACTGATAAAGCATTGAAACATTTTAATAAGGCCTATGAATATTCTATTAAAGAGAAGAATATAGAATTAGAAAATGATCTACTGGGAAAGTTGGGAGTCATTGAATATTATGACGGTAATACCAATAAAGCTTATAAACATTTTAAAAGAATGAAAAAACTTTCAGAAAAACTTATAGATCCTGAAGGAGCGCTATTTGCTACTGTTTGTATTGGTAATACGTATTATGCACGATATGATTTCGAAACTGCACTTGAATATTATAAAAAAGCAATGTTCGAAGCAATAAATATAAATGATATTTCATTAATAGGTGCTTTACATAATAATATAGGTGGAATCCTATATAATCAAGGAAATTTTCAAGAATCAATCAAATTTTATGAGAAATTACTTGAGCTTTCAAAAGAAACAAATGATAAATTCAGTTTTAATTTAGCAACTTTCAATTTGGGAAATATATTTGTAGATTTAGAAGATTTTGAGAAGGGGTTTGGATATTATACTAAAAGTTTGAAAATATCAAAGGAACTTGGAGATTTATATATGGTAGCTTTGGTTTTAATGAGTTTAGGGAAACTATACAGATACCTCAATGATTCTAAAAATGCGAAAAAGTGTTTTAAGAAATCTATTAACCTGGCTTTAAAGAGTAAAACTAATGCTTTAATTGGTGATATCCTTTTCCGATTCGAAGAATTTTATATCTATGAAAAGGAATTAAATGAAGCGATGAAACTTTTTAAGAGAGTAAGAGCTTACTTAAAGGATACTGATTACTGGAGTGAAAATTTTGATTTAACGATGTTGAGAGTGATATTTAAATCATTTAATGATAAAAATGGCGCAAAAGCGGATTTATTAAATATGTTAAAGTCTTCTTCGTCAGACCTTGAGATTGCACTATTAAACTATGAATTATTTAATATTACAGGTAAAAATAAATACAAGTCTGGGGCATTAAAGATTTATAAGAAACTTTATCGGCAAATCCCATTCTATAAATACAAATTTAAGATTAAGGAACTTGAATCTAGCTTCTGAAAGGCATATGTTGTGTTATTGTAGAGACGTGCCACGGCACGTCTGATAGTTCAACAGTTAAAAATGTTGCATGAGTTCAAAAGTTAAAACAGGCCTTGATAGTTCAATAGTTTAAGTGTTAATAAGGCGTTTAAGTGTTCATGAGTTGAAATAGTTAAATTGTTCAAGTGTTATAAAAACCGTTAAAATGTTAAAGATGTGGAGATAGTTAAACTGTTTAAGTGTTATCGTTTTGCTTCTCTCCACTTCTGCTCTCTGTTCTCTGCTCTCTGCTCTCTATTTTCTGTTCGTTTAACGGAGTTAATCGAACTAGCACGTCAAGTGCAATGCGGCATAAACAGTTTTTTCTTTTGATTCTTTATTAAATCTCTTGACAGCTTGCTCTGTTTTAAGAACAATCAATTCAATTCCGTGCTCATTCAAATAATCAATTGTTTCCTGTTGTACTTTTAGAATTCCATAAGCACCAGTCCCGACTATTAAAATATCCGGTTTTTCCTTCAAGGCTTCTTCAATATCTACAATATATAGTTTATGTCCTTCCTTCCGCCACCAGGAATCAATTACTCTATTTTTCAAAATTATAATATCACTGGTATATTTTGTTCCATCAACCATTATTTTTCCAAATGAATAAGAATCTATTTTCATTTTTTCCCCTCTAAGAGGTGTTCAAGTGCATCAGCCCAGCCATTTACCCGGTAAATATTTATATGAGTTACATCTTCACCTGTTCTATTCCATGGGTAATCAAATAACAAGACCTTAACCCCATTCCTTGCTAACCCGATAGAGAAATAAAGATGGTCTTCAATAAACCATTCAGGTCGGTGCCCGTTATTTAAAAGATGTTCAAATTTATCAAGGAAATTTGTCATAAATAATTCGTCGTAATAAACATTGTACTTCTTCAACCAGCCTTCAGTAACTTCTTTTAGTCCATCGGGTCTTCCGGTAACGACAAATATTGTATAGAACTTTTTTAACTTCTGAATTGATTCAATTGCCCCTTTTAAAGGTTCAATGGTCAACCATTCACCTTTCTTATAGAAATGGTTCCAGAAACCTCTCATTTCTTCTTTAGTAATGCCAAATGATTCTTCATACGAGAACGTAAATACGTCTTCCCTATTAAAGTCCTTATTGAAATATTTAGTCATTGATTCCCTGAACTTAACATCCGAATTTGCAATAACACCGTCAATATCAATGCCGAGAAGCTTTTTCATTACTCTTCCTTTCTTTTTAAGTATTTTAACATGAAAATAAAATTTTGTCAATAGCTCAAAAGACAGAGCAGCTCTGAATAGTAAATCAAAAATTGTTTGACAAGAATCGAAAAATGTATTAAAATATGTATGACAAAAGATGTAGACGGTATTATAGCTCTTTAGAAATTATTTTTGGGAGGATACGATGGAACACAATATTTTTTAATCAAGAGCTGTCGAATCTGATCTGGAATTGACTATTTTCGATAGTTTCTATTTCC
>DAOVMD010000444.1 GCA_030630935.1 Candidatus Mcinerneyibacteriota bacterium
ATGTCATGGAATTTATCCCGAGCGAAGCGAAGGAACTAGCAAAGCGGTGCGGCAATCTATTCTTTATAAAAAATATAATTACATCAAATAAAACCTTCGCTTCGCTCAGAGATCGCCACGGCGAGTACTCCATACTCTTCTCGCGATGACAAATACTGTTTATATGTTATTAGAAGTATTTTCTTAGGAAAGTGAAATTATAATGACGTTAAATATATTGAATGGATAGTTGTATAAATCGCTCCATTTGAAGTAAGCTGGCTTTCGATAAATTCGAGTTTATTAACCTCTAACTCACCTATTTTGAATTGCTTGTTATTCTTAATAAATTTCTTTTCGATTGCATTAAGTCTCTTTTGTTTTATCCTTGAAATTGTGAGATGTGGGTGAAACTCCCTCTTTTCTTCGGGAAAACCTAAAGGTGAAATTATTTTTTCAACATCATTCTTTAATTTTGTTAATTCAGAAGGTATAGTTTTTAAACCTAACCATAGGACCCTGGGATATTTTAAATTTGGAAAAACACCAATACCGCAGATTGACACCCTAAATACAATATTTATATAACCTACCTGGGATAGTCTATCTTCAATTTTATCAAATAAATCTATATCTGTATCACCAAGAAATTTCAATGTTAAGTGAATCTTATCTGCAGGAATTAAGCGCCCTGAATATCCTGTCTTTTGCTTAAAATGATCTTCAAATTCGTTAATCTTCTGTTTAATTTCTGTGCTGAATGGTATTGCAATAAAGGTTCTTCGATTCATATTTGAACTTTGTCATACTCCATTTTTAAAAGAGATTCCTTAATGTCTAGTCCTGCCGAGAAACCTCCTAATGAATTATCCCCTTTAACTACCCTATGACAGGGAATAATAATGGGAATTCTATTATTTCGCATAACTTGACCAACTGCACGGCTGTGGTTCTTGGAAAAACCAGACAAAATAGCAAGGTCACCGTATGTAATCCTTTCCCCATAACCTACCTCTTTTTGAAGAGTCTTGAGAATCTTCCTCGAAAAACTGGGTAATGTTGATAAATCAACAGGTGCCTGAGAAAAATCTACAAGTCCACCAAGAAAATACTTCTCGACCTTCTCGATAAAATCGGGGATCTTAGTCTTATCAATCTTATTTAGTTTAAGCTTCTTCATAGCTGATTTAATGGCAGGCTTATTCTTCTTTAGAAATAAATACTGAAGTTTTTTATTTGAAACAATCCACCCAACTGCTCCATTTGGAATATTAATGATAGTTATCATTATCCAAACCTCCGATTGATTTCTATGAAATAATAAAAACAAATCGAGAAAAGGTACTATTCCCTTTTCTCTTCTTAACTCAAATCTTAAATAACCATATGAATTTAATTCATATTATAATTATAATACCACTAAATCGGAGAAAAGTCAAATCAAATATAAAAAAATTAAGGGACAGGCGTTTACTTGTTTACTTACCCTCAATTGAACTTTCTCAAAATATGGAGTGCATATTCAGTTAACTCTGTAAACCGAATAGAGAGCAGATAGCAGAGAAGAGAAAAGAAAAGAAAAGAAAAGGATTTATTTTAATTTTTCAGATTGATGGTGTACCACATTGATTACACCTCTCGGGATTGAGATTGAGACCAAGTATTACTTGCATTCAATACAGTCTCGATCTGAGATCTCGGTCTGATTACTGTTGTTTCCGAGAGGAAACAATTGGGGGACGGTGTTTACATTTTGTTTCATTATTATGTTTACTTCAGACTTTAGTGAGTAAATTACTGTTTTCATACATTTCATACGGGAGGGTTAAATTCTTACAGTCAGGGTTAACGCTCCCGTACCACGGCAAATACGGGATAAACTCCCACCCCTACATTGTTTTGTGAACAATTCTTTGGCCTTCGAAGGGATAATCTTACTTTTTCATTACTTTTCTCAAGTCAACGATAGTAAAAGGTTTACCATGTGCAGGATACACAACCTTAGCTCCTTCCTTAATCATCTTCTCCCAGCTCAGGAGCACTTGTTCCATATCATCGATATAAATAGGTCTAAATTTTAGATCACAAAGCTTTAAGAAATTCATTGCAGCATCCCCTACAAATGCAGAACCATCAGAAAGTACAATTGATATTGAATCTTTTGAATGACCGGGAGTATACAGAATCTTCCCATTAATCCCGATACTCTTTAGAAAAAGAACATCATCTGTATCTAAAACAATATCATCTTCCAAAATCTTTATAGGTGGATAGTTTTCTGTTTTATGAACAAGGTGAAACATTGCAATTGAGATTTTTACTTTTGCATTAACTATCTTTGGCGGAATTATTGTTTCACCTTTCTCCAAATACTTAATCCCTGAACGATGTACAATTAACTTACAACCAGATTTCTCTCTCAGCTCCCGGGCAAAACCAGCATGATCCTCGTGATGATGTGTCAGGAAAAGGTACTTAATTGAATCTACATTAATTCCTAACTTATTTATTTTCTTTTTAAACCTTTCAAACTTATTACTATACCCGGTATCAATTAATAAATACCCTCCAGTACAATTAATAATATAACACTTCGTAATCCCAAGGTTAATTATATTGAATTGATCATGCATAAATAAATCCTTTGCTTAATTGTATTATATCAAATATTTCAATATTTTTCAATTCAAAAACTTTTTCAGAGTTTCACCATTTTTTTGCTATATTAATATTGAATTATACCTAGTGTTCTGTATTGTAATTAGCTTTCATTATTTTTGATTATTAACCATGTCATATAATGGTGCCAGTTTTTCGATAATTTTATCCGCAGTTTTGGTCCAAACAAATGGTTTTGGGTCAACATTATAAATCTCTAAAT
>DAOVMD010000158.1 GCA_030630935.1 Candidatus Mcinerneyibacteriota bacterium
ATAGATTGTCAAGCAATTTCTTAATAATGATGTTACAATATGAAAATGTTAACATTTCTATTTAGTAATTAATGTTAACATTTTCATATTGTAACATCAAAACAAAATATTTCCTTGACAAATTTTAGAAAATAGTTTAATATTAATAATAAAAAATTGGAGATCAAAATGCATCATAATATTGTTAGGAAAGAAGGAGACAAGTTTATTTTAACTGAGGAAATATTAAATATTACAGGTTCTGTAAGTTTTGAAGAATGTCAATGTTTATTTTCATTAGCTTATCAAGTTTCTGATGGTTGCATTATAGAAATAGGAAGCAGTCAAGGTCGTTCAACAATTGCCTTAGCAATTGGTTCATATCTCTGCAATAAAATACCTCTTTATGCAGTTGAACCGCACATAGAATTTATTGGGATTTTAGGTGGTAAATTTGGTATAAAAGATAAAATAGGATTCTATAAGAATATGCTTAACTATGAAGTATTAGAAATTGTTAACTTGTTAAATACAAAATCAGAAATAATTGGAAAGTGCTGGGAAGAAGAAATCTCCTTACTCTGGATTGACGGTGACCACAGTTATGACAGTGTAAAAAAAGATTTTTATATATGGGAAAAGAAATTAATAAAAGGAGGTTTAGTAGCATTCCATGATTCTTTAGATGAAAAGCTCGGACCTTACAAAGTAATTAAAGAAATTCTTCTAAATAATAGATATTCAAAATGTGAAATAATAAATAGGATCACAATTTTAAAAAAGATTTTATAATATTAAATTTTCAATATATTACTTAATAAATTGTCTCCAAAGTTCAATATTTTCAGGTATTAAAAATATCCACCTGTTCTTACCTGGTCGTTGAATCTTAATATACTTATCTTTATATAATGAGACTTCGAACTCCGGAGAATTCAGGGAAACCTGATACTTTAACCTGCGAAAAGTATATATCCTAATCTCCTGGGAAGTTAAGATAACATAACCCACCCAATTTTTAATTTTACCCCGCTGCCTGAAAGAGATCTGCATCGGTCCTTCAATAACCGGAATAATCCCAAGAGACACAATATCTGGAGGTGGCTTACATGAATAATTAAATAGAATCAGAACCACAATCATAATTAAGTTAAATGGAACAAACATCAATATCATAAAAAATCTATCAGGCTGCATAAATGAATTAGGAACCTGGGCATCAATTTTATCAAGCTCCGTAGGATCAAATACATCCGCACCATTATATTTCAGTGACTTTAGAATAGAGATATAGTTCTCAATTGTCTGACGTGATGTTGAGTTTGAGTATTGTCGGATATAAATTTTATCAATCACCTCACCATCTTGAAGAATCTTAAAATATCCATATATCAAAATTCTTTTACCCTGACGCTGAAGAAATATCTCCATTTCACCAAGCTTAGATTCCGGGTGAAAGTTATACTCGGAATAAGACTTTATCCCTTCATAAGTCTTTTGATCTGTATCCATGGTAATTTTGAACTCGTGCATTTTATATTTCCAAATAATAATATCATTTTCATTGGAAGCAGGAGGTTTTGGCATGCTCATCTCAAAATTACCATAGGTAAACTTACTAAAGTCCTTTGGATTAAATTGATGTGTAATAAAATAATAAACCGTGCCCATCATGAGATTCATCACTATTATCATAATTATTAAAAGAGATTTTCCTTTCATTTTTATATATACCCCAATCCTTTTAATGTGTTTTTTAGATCATCACTCAATGATTGATCTTCAGGGAGATATGATTCATCATCCTTCGTAATATAGGTACTTAGTCTTATTTTTATCTCCTTCAATAATTCCAGTTTTTGAGATTCATTATAGATATTCTTTAGTTCCTGTGGATCTTTTTTCAGATTATACAACTCCCAGCTTTTTAATTTTGGGAAATATATTAATTTATAACCTTTATAAATCAATCCAAATTTCGGGAACCAACCCTCCCCTTTAATATAATAATGATGAGTTGCTAAAAATAGGTCGCGGTCAGATACAGCTTTTAAGATTGAAAGACCGTCAGATTTCTGATTCGTCTTTAATCCGGACAACTCCAGTAAAGATGGAAAGATATCAAGAGTTGAATAGAATTCTCTCTCAGGTAAATCTTTAATGTCACCATTTATAATTAACAGGGGAACTCTTGATAATGCTTCATAAAAGCTATAACCGTGAGCTAAATTTGAATGTTCCATGAACTCCTCACCATGATCTGATAATACCAGGATAATTGTATTATCAAAAACTTTCTCTTTCTTTAAAAAATCAATCAGCTTTCTCATACTATTATCAAAATACATAACCTGTGCATCATACATTTTCTTTATTTCTTCAAGGACATCGTGGTTGAGATTTTCATTATTACCTTGTTCATTAACATCATGAATAATATTTTGAACTATCTCCGGGGATAGGTTTTTCTGTTTTACCTTCAGTTTCTTTAAATAGCGAGCAGGAGCAATATATGGGGTATGAGTATCCATACAATGAATATAGGAGAAAAAATTATAATGCTTGAAATATGTAATCCAGTCCTTTATAAAGGGTAAATAATTATCCAGACTAACAAGAGGAAGTTCCATAAAAAAATCGAACCCTCTATCAAATTGATATTTTCTTTTAATCAATGGATTCGAAGAGAAACAAGAAGTTATATATCCATTTTCTTGAAATATCTCTCCAATCATTTTAACTTTTGGATTCAGTTCATGTTTATCAAACCTGTATATTCCATGTTTAAACGGATAGACTCCGGTTAGAATTGACGGCACTGATGGCCAAGTCCAGGGAGCAACTGAATACGATGGAGTTAAATTCTTAATTTCACTCCTCATAGAATTCAGGAATGGTGTGAGTTCCGTAAATACTTTATCATATCGAAGTGCATCAGAAAGTACAATTATAATGTTTTTATTTTTTTTATTTATATTCCTGGGACGGTGTATTTGCTTAATAAACTTCAATCGGGTTATACCAAATTGAACTGCTTCTTTACATGAGGTATCTTTACTTGAAAAAACAATTTTAATGTTTAATTTTTGATTCAGAAACTTTTTCAACCGCAGAGAATTATGCTGCCATGATAATTCGATAAGGTTATCTTTGTATTTATTCTTTCTGAAATAATCCCGAGGATGAATAACCTTTGTTTTGATCTCTTTCTCATTAATTAGCATTGTAATTTGAAATTTCCTCTTTAAATGATGATTTGGGATTTCGAGAAATCCAAAGTAAAAACTCAAAGAGACTATATCAGAAGGGAAATTAAAATTTATTTCAATCGACTTGTTTAATCCAGTTGAATATACCTCATCAAAACCGAAATTGAAAACTTTCTCAAGTGATTTATTTTTAAATCCTGTAATTTCAACCCCATTAATATTGTCGATGGAATAATATCTATTAATCAAATCCAATTTCTTCTCAAACTTTTGAAATAGTTGAGACCTGTTCCGAAACCACTTATTTCCCTTTATAAATTTCTTCAGAAATATTAACTTTAATTTAATTTGATTCTTAAAAAATAAATCCATATTAATCCCTTATTAAATATACCCCATTCCACGCAGAGTATCTTCCAGTTTTTTATCGATTTGTTCAGTTTGCTTTTCTGAAGGAATATCAGATTTCTTTAAATATCCCGCAAATATTGCTTTTACCTTTTTAAATATTTCTGTATCTTTAACCTCTTCATAAATATTTTTTTTTTCATTGGGATCCTTTTCTAAATTATAGAACTCCCACTCATTAAGAATGGGAAAGTAAATAATTTTATAGTCATTAAAAATTAACCCGAACTTTGGATTCCGCCCCCTATTTTTTACAAAACAATTATACGAAGAAATAAATAATTCAAAATCTGAGGTCTTTTTATTTAAAGAAGTCCCGTCAAAATTTTCATCTGAATAAAAACCTTCATAATCCAAAAGGGTTGGTAATATATCCATTAGCGAATATTTCATATCCTTCTGAATATCCTTAATATCTTTACCTATCACAATTAAAGGAACTTTTAATAATGTATTATAAATATTTTGGTCATGAGTTAAACCACCATGTTCGAGAAACTCTTCACCATGATCAGAAAAGATAATTAAGACAGTATCTTCATAAAGATTTTTTACTTTTAACATTTTTACTAATCTCTTCAAATTATTATCAAAATGTAATACCTCCGCGTTGTACTGCTTCACGATTTTCTCAAGATACTTTTTCTCAATTAATGACGGGTTATTATTATGATTTACATCTTTAGTAAATTGATGGTATTTTTCGAGTGAATATCGTATCATACTTGCTTTGGCTTTTAATTTGAACTTAAATGGAGCATCATAAGGTTCATGCGTCTCCATTGTATGAATGAACATTAAAAAGTGATTCTCTTTATATAGTTTTAACCATTTTTTTAGGTAGGGTAAAAAGAAATCAAGAGATAAATAATTACCCGGGTGATAAAAATGATCAAAACCCCGATCAAATCCAAATCTTTCAGTAATTAGCGGATTAGATGTAAAACCTATAGTTAAATACCCATTCTCCTGAAAATACTCAGGCAGGGTTTTTACTTTAGAAGATATTTTATTCTTATCAAACTTATAGACCTGATGTTTCATAGGGAGCATACCGGTTAAGATTGACGCAGTTGAAGGCCATGTCCAGGAAGCTACAGAATAAGTCGGGTCAAGCATTATGCAGTCATCCGAAATTGAATTCAAGTACGGAGTTAGTTCAGTAAAAACCTTATCATATCTAAGCGCATCACATAAAACAAGTATATAATTTTTACGCTTACCTTCATTCTTTATCCTATTAACTTTAATTTTATTTATTAAATTTATATTTGTCCAGCCAATGGTTACATTCTTATTCTGAAGGTCTTCATCTGAAGTAATCCGTAACTTTAAATTTATTTTCTTAGCCTTAATATCTCTAAGGGAGACTTTTACTTTTCGCCAACGGAATGAATGAATTTTCTCTTGTTTTCGCTCCATGAAAAACTCGTCCCGGGAAGGATGACAATTTATTGAAGATACTATTTTATCATTGATATAAATTTCCAATTTAAATATTTTACTCATAACTTCTAAAGGAATCCTTATGAAACCATATTGGAATTCTAAATACTCACTATTCTCACACTTCTCGAAAACTACATTAAGATATGTATCATACCTCGATATGAAAATATCTTCTTTCCCGAATTTGTAGATTTTACAAACTTGTTTTTTTTGATAACCCGAAAAATCGACACCCTCCGTTTCCTGTAAATAAATTTTACGAGTTATTGTATTCAATTGGTCTTTATTAAATTTAATTGAATTCAAATGATACATACGATTAATAAACTTTATTATTAATGACCTTCTTTTCAAACGTAACAAATTTCTTTTAAAGAAAAAGTCATAGAATTTCCTCAATAATAATTTTATATCAAAAATGTTTTTTTTCTTCTCGTTTGACATTATAAATAACCCAAGCCCTTAAGTTGTTTTAAAACCTTCTCATCTTCTTCACTACCAGATTTACCATTTAATGCGATTTCTTCCTCTGGGTCTAAATTACTTTTCTCAAGCTTATTATTATTTAAAAATTCATCAGAAAATATTTCCATTGGAACTACCCCATCCATATACTCCGGAATCGTTAAACCAAAATAAATATTTAAACCGATTATATCAAATTGATATTTAATGTTTATTTCAATCGGTTTGTTTAATCCAGTTGAATAAAATTCATCAAAACCGAAATGAAATACCTTCTCAAGTGATTTATTTTTAAATCCTGTAATTTCAACCCAATTAATATTGTCGATGGAATAATATCTATTTATCAAATTTATTTTCTTCTCAAACTTTTGAAATAGTTGAGACCTATTCCGAAACCATTTATTTCCATTTATAAATTTCTTCAGAAATATTAATTTTAATTTAATTTTATCCTTTAAAAACATATTCATACGAATTCCTTATTAAATATACCCCATTCCACGCAGGATATCTTCCAGTTCTTGGTCGATTTGTTCTGTTTGTTTATCTGAAGGAATATCCGCTTTCTCTAAATACCCGTCAAATATTGCTTTTACTTTTTTAAATGTTTCTGTATCATTAACTTCTTCATAAATATTATTTTTTTCATCGGGATCCTTTTCTAAATTATAGAACTCCCACTCATTAAGAATGGGAAAGTAAATAATTTTATAGTTATTAAAAATTAACCCGAACTTTGGATTCCTGCCTTTATTTTTTACAAAACAATTATACGAAGAAATAAATAATTCAAAGTCAGTGGTTTTTTTATTTATAGAAGTCCCGTCAAAATTTTCATCTGAATTAAAGCCTTCATAATCCAAAAGGGTTGGTAATATGTCCATTAGCGAATATTTTTTATCCTTCTGAAGATACTTAATATCTTTACCTATCATAATTAAAGGAACTTTTAATAATGTATTATAAATATTTTGGGCATGAGTTAAACAACCATGTTCGAGAAACTCTTCCCCATGATCAGCAAAAATAATTATGACGGTATCCTCATAAAGATTTTTTGCCTTTAATATTTTTATTAATTTCTTCAAATTATTATCAAAATGTAATACCTCTGCGTTGTACAGTTTCACCATTTTCTCAAGATACTTTTTCTCAATTAATGACGGGTCATTATTCTGATTTACCCCCCTATCAAGTTTAAGGAATTTTTCAGCTGAATATCGTATCTTGCCTGCTTTTGCTTTTAATTTGAACCTGAATGGAGCATCATAAGGTCCATGCGTCTCCATTGTATGAATGAACATTAAAAAGTGATTCTCTTTATATAACTTTAACCACTTTTTTAGATATGGTAAAAAGAAATCAAGAGATAAATAATTACCCGGATGATAAAAATAATCGAAACCCCGTTCAAATCCAAATCTTTCAGTAATTAGCGGATTAGTAGAACACCCAACTGTAAAATATCCA
>DAOVMD010000109.1 GCA_030630935.1 Candidatus Mcinerneyibacteriota bacterium
ATCTGATGCAACATAATCCTCGATGCTTTTGGGAAACAAATTCATTTGTTTCCTGTTACCAAAACGATAAGACATATTAATTTCTCCTTAGTTTTTATATAGAATATTATAACATATTTATGACTAAAAACAAAGTAGAAATATTTTGATTTTAGGGAATTATATTATGACACAGTCTCAATGACAATCAAGCGTTTTTATATTACCCCTTACATGTCTCGTAAAAGTCCCTATCGATTTTTTTTATTATTCTATTTGTTTTTATCCTGTACACCAATTCTAAATAACTGTGAAATTTCTGTTAACTTTTCATTGAAATTTTAATTTCTTTATGATATAATAGTTAACATAAGAAGGTTAATTTATGATGAAAAATTCTAAGAAAATTTTTATTTATATAATGATTCCAGTATTATTACTGATTTTCAATTTTACCTATACCGCAGTAATAAATTCAAGAGTTAAAAATATCAATACAAACTTTGAAAAAGAAGTCTCGAATATAGAAAGTCAATTTCAAAAGACTTTAGATAATAAATTGAAATTAATCCTTGAATTGCTGAAAAATGAATTTACCGGAAAAAACTTCAAAACGAAACCCGAGATTCGCAAATCATTTGATTTAGTTGAAAGGA
Source organism: Candidatus Mcinerneyibacteriota bacterium (assembly GCA_030630935.1). Taxonomy (GTDB): domain Bacteria; phylum AUK180; class AUK180; order JAQVHJ01; family JAQVHJ01; genus DAOVMD01. The sequence goes on from DAOVMD010000109.1 coordinate 636, forward strand.
ATATTGCCCGAAATATATTAAACATTCCCATATCCAAGTTTCTTTATTCAATTCGTTACTTCTCAGATAATAACCTGATAATTTATAAAGGTGTCCTCTTTCCAATAGATCAATTTAAGATAAATAATCTATTCGAAAATAAAGATGAACCGCACTTTTATGTTTTAAGAGATAAGTTATATAATAAGATAATTATCTTTAATATCCCAGTTAATGAGACTGATAATATCTTTTTCTTTATTTTATTCGAAGATACTTTAAATCTTTATCCTGATTTTTATAAGTTAAAGGATTGCTTATCTGAGCAGACTAAAAATTGTATTGAGATCTTCAGTAAAAATACTTCTCATGACAGATCCCGTTTATTGGAATTTAACTATCAAGGAGAAACCAGATTTTATTACGCTTCAAAAGCTGAGATAAAAGAAATCATATTAAATTTAAACAAGCTAAAAAAGAAAAATGTTGAGACAGCAGTTTTCTTCCTAATAATCTTCTGGATTTTATTAATACATATTATTTTATCATATTTAAAGAAAACGGAAAATAAAACTTCCTTAATTGTACTAATTCCAATTTTCATTCATATACTTTGTTTAACATATTTATTTCAAAAATATGAAACAGTTGAGATTTTTAATTGGATATTTTCAAATAATCTTATACTTCTATCCGTTTCAATTTTATTTCTTATTATCTCAGTAGAAATTTATAGTTTTTATAAAAAGGTAGTTGAAGGAAAAATTCTCAATGAAATAATTTATAATATTATGTCACTGGTATTTTCAATTTTTTTCATCTACTTCTTTAATAAATCAATTGTACAATTTAATCATTTGAATTTTAATTTTCTTGCAAGCATGGATTATAAACTATTTTTTGTAATCTGGAAATATTTTATATTTTTTATTGCAATTATATTAGTTCATTTTTCAATATTTTTATTGACGAGACCTTCAATTAAACCACTTAATATTATAATTCGGGATAAGATTAAATCCTTTAAGGCACCACCCATGCTTTGGTTATGGTCTTATCTCGGATTAATCCTTGTCTTAATTTTTGTAAATCCCCAAATCGCAGGGATATTAACAACCTTATTAGCTGTAGGTTCTCTTTTGACGTTTATTGATATTTATCATATTAAACAGAGCTTGCTCAGTCCCCTAAACTATTTGATTTTAATAATCATATTTGCCTTCTCAATAAGTTTTGTTTCCTTTCCTACCCAATTAAGGAGTTTCTTTAACTTTCGAGATAAAATAATTAAGGGTTCCATTCTTCAGTCACTTGAAGCCAAACATGATATAGAACTGGATTTAATTACTAAGATTTCAAATCAGATTGAAGATGAACTGGATTTTTCTGAAATCATTATTGAAGGGGATCCTTCATTCATTTCTCCCTTGATTTATTTAAAGTATTTCAATCGAATTTTATTGTCAAACGAAGGAATTCGAATTAGGATTATTGATGTTCGCGGGAATATCCTTTCTGATTACTTAAAGAATTATATGGTAGAAATGGATGATGAGATAAAACGAGACGAGCTTGATTTCAAGAAAAACAAATCTTCAACTACTCATTATTTAATTGAAGAGACTGATTACAAGAAGATTTCTTTTTTCATGCCGCTTAAAGATAAAGAGAATGTTCTCGGAGTTATGAATATTAATCTAATGATTCCTAAAAAGATGCATAACATTGTACAGGGTTCGACTCGTGATTATTATTTTAATAAGGAGGTTATTGTAACACAGTATTTTGACGGCAATATCATTGATTCATCACGACCTGGAATTAATATCCCATACTCTAAAGAAAATTTAAAAGCTATAAAGTTCAATAATATTATTTATTCAGTAACATACAAGGAAATTCCGGAATTTGGGGAAGTTTCAATTGCAATTCCGAAGCTAAGTTTTATTGAGAAAGTGCAATTATTTATTTTCAATAATATTTTAATATTCATAATTCTATTCTCTATATTATCAATACTTTTTATTATATATTTCCTATTTCATTATTTCTCAAAACAGCAAACACATCATTATAAACTTTCTTTCCAGCATCAATTAACTTTAATTTTAATATTCCTTCTTTTAGTTCCGTTATTCTCAGGCATTTCACTATTCCGGAGAAATTACTTCAGGATTCAAAAGGAAAATATTTATAATCAATCTTTAAATCGTTTAGTTTTACTGGAAGATACTATAAGGAACCGGTCAATTAACATCCTGGATAATTTCCTAAAGCAAATTGAAGAAGAAAACCTAATCGCAGGAGATGACTATAATTTTTTAGGAAGTAATATTAAAATATTTGAATATAATAGTTTTAAAGATTTTGATACCAGCATAATTTCGAATACATTTCTCACCGGTTTACGATATAAGAGTTACTTCCGGTTTCAAAATAGGAAGCTCTACCTGTTTTATTTTACGTTATTAAGGGATAAAGATAATGAAGTTACCGGTACAATCCTTTTAGGTTTAGAGATAGATGAGAACTTCTTTTCTGAGCTCATAAAAATTTTTCCATACCAGATTAGTATTTTCCGTGGCCGGATTCTATACCTTACTAACAACCAGGAAATTTTTCTATCCGGGTATATTACGTCAGAAATACCTTATGAGAATTTTAGTAACCTTTATAGAAATAAGAATTTTGACAGCTTAATGTTCAAGTTCAATAAGAAGGATTATTACCTTGTTTTCCTAACACTACTTAATGATAACAAAGAATATATCGGGTCATTAGCAATCCTGGACCAGATCTTCCCCGAAACCGAAGAAGGTACAATTGATACTTACCTTTATAAATTAGTAACATTCTCTTATTTATTATTCATAATAATTTTAGTTATTTCATATCTACTCACATTATTCATCAGTAAACCATTGAATGAGCTTCTGAAAGCTACAAAAGAGATTCAGGATGAAAACCTTGATTATCAAATTGAGTATCGAGGTGCTGAAGATATCCAGGTATTGATTGATGAGTTCAATAAGATGATAATTGAATTAAGAGAAACGCGAAAGGAACTTATAAATATTGAAAGGTTGAAAGCCTGGAAAGAAATAGCAAAGAAGATTGCACATGAGATTAAGAACCCTCTTACTCCAATTAAACTAACAATTGAACATCTTATTACACTCTATCAGGATAATCCGAAGGAATTTGACAAGCTCTTTTTAAAGGCAACAGAAAATATCCTTGAACAGGTAGATAATCTTAAGGATATCTCGGATGAATTCTCTACATTCGGCCGAATTGCAGAGCCTAAGAAGAAGAAGACAAACTTGACAAACTTAATAAATGAGATTATTCTGCTCTATATTGGGAGAGGTGAAAACGAAGGGATTAAACTTGAAAGTGATATTGAAGATAATGTTTTCGTTTTTGCTGATGAACGAATGATCAAAAGAGTTTTAATTAATCTTCTCGACAATGCACTTGGGGCATTCATTGACATAAAGGGAACTATCAAGTTAGAACTTAAATCTGATAAAGAATTTATATATTTAAAAGTTATTGACAACGGTGTTGGAATTAATGATAACGTAATTGAGAAAATCTTTGAGCCGAACTTCTCAACAAAAAAAGCCGGAATGGGTTTAGGACTTGGAATAGTTAAAGAGATTTTAGAAAAGCATGATGGAGCCATTTCCATTTCAAGTAAGCACGGAAAAGAAACGATTGTTTTAATTACAATACCTCGCTTTGAATAATAATTAGGGAGTAATATATTTTGGATGAGAATCGCTATGAGAAGATAAGAGAAATCGACAGTGGCGGTCAGGGAGATGTAAGTTTAGTTTTTGATAAGCAATTAGACAGGAATCTTGCATTAAAGAAACTCAAGAAGGGCGCTTCTGAAGCAGCTATAAAACAATTTAAAACCGAAGCCCTGATAAATGCAAAATTGGAACACCCCTCTATTCCGCCTATTCATGAACTTGCTACAAACATTGAAGATAATAATATTTATTTTACAATGCGATACATTGAAGGGAAAACTCTCGCTGAAAAGATTGCTGAAGCAAATAATTTAAATGAAAGATTGAGATTGTTAGGAAATTTTATTGATATCTGTAACGCTGTTGCATTTGCTCATTCAAAAGGAATCCTACATCTTGATATTAAACCTGATAATATTAAGTTGGGTAAATACGGCGAATCAATCCTATTGGATTGGGGTATTGGAAAATTTGAAGATGAAAACTTCACTCTACATGGTTATACTGCTAAATTCACTTCCCCGGAAGCAGCCCGGCATAAATCTAATGAGATTGATAAGCGGAGCGATATTTACTCATTAGGTTCAGTTTTATATTCAATACTAACGGGTAAGGTACCATTTGATTCCGGAACATCGAGTGGTGATCTTTTTCTTGTGATAAACCAAGAACCCAAGACCATAAAAGAAATTGAACCTGCTATGCCGATTGAATTAATTGGAATCTGTAATAAGGCAATGAAAAAAAATAAAGCTGAACGATTTCAACATGCTAAAGAAATGGCTGAAGCATTATCAGATTTTATTTCAGGAAAAATTGTTAAGGATATTTATATTCCCTGGTATAAAAAAATCTATAAAACTTTTCAGATGCATAAATTCTCTATTACAATTAATACATTAATAATTTTAATAATAACAGCATTTGTTTTATTTAGTGTTTCTCAACGAAAAGAGATGCTTGCAAATATCTCCCGCTCAAGAACATTAAACTTGTATGGTGCAAAGGCTGAATTTGAAAAGAGCTTCAACCTTGCATATTTTTATTATGCTAATTCATTTTTGAAAACACCAGGGATGAAGTTGACACCATTCTCCCGGGCTAAGATGGCAAGCCTATATCTGTCAATAGTTCCATTGGAGAGTTCAAAAAACATTAATAATTCAAGCCTGATTCGTGTATTACTCTCACCTGACAGTTCAAAGTTCCTTATTAATACAGTAAATGATAACATTCTTCTTGTTGATTCCAAATCATATAAGGTTCTACAAATATTCAAAGGAATTGATTGTGATTTATCTTCTGATGGAAAAACTCTTGCTTACATTTCAAAAGATAATGCGATTATTTTAATTAATGTTGAATCCGGAGAATTGGTAAAAAACTGCTCCCTCAATTCAGGTAAACCTGTAATAATAAAATTTAATAATGAAGGGAATTATTTAATAATTGGCTTTGCATCGGGTCGAATAAAATTATGGAATCTAAAGGAAGATGAACCTATTATAACTCTTGAAGGACATTCAACTGCAATTTCAGCTCTAAACTTTATGAAATCTGATGAAATTTTGATATCAGGTTCAAAATCCGGGATGATGAAAATTTGGAATATTGCAAGAATTAATGAAATTGGTTATAAGGCACTAACTTCTCCTAATTTAATTCAAACGTATATTGTGAAACCAGGTGATACTTTAAAATCAATCGCATTCAAATTCTTTAAAGATTCTTCGAACTGGATTCTGTTATTAAAACAGAATCCTAAAATTACTAATCCTGATTTGATCAAACCCGGGACAAAATTAAAAATTCTCTTTCAAGATAATAATAATTTAATTTTCTTTGATCAGCAGATAGGCAATCTTAAAATCAGAAATATTAGTAATAAATACAATAGAGTATTATTTAAAAAAATATTCAATGAGGAAAATGAATTAATAAATATACAAATGTACCCGGCAAAAAATATTCAAGCGCATTCTAGTAAGTTAACTTGCATTTCTATAAATGAAACCAGTAATCTAATTGCAACTTCCGGAAGAGATTCAACAATAAAAATCTGGAACCTTCATGATTATTCACTTATTAAAATTATTAAAGCGCATAAAGGCTGGGTCTCATCTGTTAAATTCAGTCCGAAAGGAAATTTCCTACTCTCATCAGGTTTTGATAATAAATTAAAAATTTGGGACACATCTGATTTTCAGCTTCACGTCCAGATTCAAGGTCATTTTGACGCAATTACATCTGCGATATTTTCCAATGACGGGAACAAAATAATCTCCACCTCTTCTGATAAATCCATAAAAACATGGAGGTTCGAAAACAGATCGAAGTCTTTAACTCTTGATAAGCATCTTGGAACAATTTTAAGCATAGCCTTTAACCCGACCGGAGATATCCTTGCTTCATGTGCGACAGACGAAATTATCAATATCTGGAGTGTTAAAGATAGAATTATAAAAAAGTCCTTAATTGAACAATATAATAAGATAAATGATATACTGTTTCTCCCCGATAGGAAGAGACTCGTTTCGGCAGGGAATGAATCAATAATAATCTGGGATATAGATAATGGTAAGAAAATCCAAAACCTGTATGGACATGAGGGTTCAATTAATACAATCGCAATTGACCCTGAAAGAAATTTATTAATCTCCGGCGGGGCAGATAATAATATCTTTATCTGGGATATAAACACCTGGAAAAGAATTAAAAACTTTAATGCGCATGATACAAATATTATTACAGTTGCTGCAAGCTCAAAAGTCAACTATTTTATTTCAGGTGATGAAAATGGAATAATCAAGATTTGGAATACTAATACATTCCAGAATATTAAAACTCTGATAACTGAATCTGGCTCTGTAAACTCTTTGGTTATCGATACGGTTAACTCAATCCTGGTCTCAGGTCATAAAAATAGCGATATCTTAATCTGGAATACAAAGACCTGGGAGTTAATCAGCAAGTTAAAAGGACACAGCAGCTCAGTATCCCATCTTAAATTAATTAATAATTCAAAGTATCTAATATCATCCGGGACTCGAACAGGAATAATTATTATCTGGGATATGAATACTTTTAAACAAGTTAGTTATTTCCAGAACAAGGAGGGCTGGATATTTTCATTTGATATAGATCATAACTCAGAAATCATTAGTGTTGCATATAATAATAGAATATTCTTTTATTCATTAACTAACTTAATCTTAAGTGATAATGCAATCGAAAATGATCTAAAAAACAAACTCGATCTATTCTTATTAAATATCTCTGATTCTGCGTTTAATACTCAAGGGATCAAACTTTTTCACTCTAAATCAGAACATTATAAAATTGCCCTTAAATTCTCCAGGTTCTTAATTCTCACTCTAACTCAAAAGGAACAATCTGTAAAAATAAAAAAGAACTTTATGAAATTTATTTTATTGATTATATTCTATATTGTATTCTTAATTATATCTTTTTATTTAAAAAAATACTTAGCTTCGAAATCTGGATTAATAAAAATTTATTCTCCCTTAGAAATCATACTTGGGGTATTATTTATAACTTTACCCATCTTCATTTTTATTCAACCATTAAAGATTGAGCCAGGTACTCAAAATATAATCTCAAATCTTTCTAAATATTCTTTAACAAAATATTTCACATTAAATATTCAATTTTTTATGATACTATTTATTGTATCTATAATTACAGCTATAATTATTTATATTGTAAAACCTAAAATCAATTTCAATCTTATCCCTGGATTCATCCCAGGCTTGATTGGAATACTTTCAATTAGTATTTTTATTCATAACTATACAAAACCATTCTTTAAAGAGCGAGGGTTTAATATTGTTTTAGTAGAACCATTTATAATAGGATTTCTAATACTCCTTATTATTGTAGCCAATGTAATGGTATATGTCTTAATAAAAAAGGATAAGATTACAAAACAAAAAGCTGCTTTAAAAAACTTATTCCCTTCTCTAATAAGTATAACATTTTCATTTTTTACCTTGATTTATCTGACAGCATTTTTCATAATCAGATTCTTCTTTTATCTCGAGCTGTATCAGTTTCAAATTTGATATATTAATAGGAGATGATTTCAGTCTTTTGAATGTCATTGCGTATCGTGCAAACCGTCAGAATGTCATTGTCCCGACGCGTCGGGATGACTTCCGTTCCACTC
>DAOVMD010000400.1 GCA_030630935.1 Candidatus Mcinerneyibacteriota bacterium
AAATGGGGTGTATTATTATCCATTTTGCGGAATCGCTGCGATGCATTGTTTTCCCTTGCATTTTTTAAAAATTCATGTTATTATTTAATTATGGATAAAAGCATAAATGATTTATTTTATAAGTCCGGTAATGGTGAACATATTTCACATTTAATTTTTGTATATGAGATACGTCATGGTCCTCCGTATTTTCGTCTTAAGATTGATGATTTGGAGTTTGGCTCCCGTATTTTCGGAGTAAATTGTTTATGGTCATCAGATTCACGTTATTGTGCATTTCAACAGTGGCTTACGACTGAATATTCTGAAGGTCCAAGGACCAGGTTATTTGTTGTTGATATTATTGATAAGGTTGAATATTCCGGTGAGATCGCAGAGAAGGGTTTTGTTGAACCGGTTCAGTTTAAAGATGGGATTTTAAAATATAACCTGGAATTTTATCCGGCTATTAAGAAGGAACGAATTTTAGAAGTTTCAGAAATAACAGAGTGGGATCCGATTTAATAAAAAAAAATCGTTTCGCTTCGCTTCACAATGAAAAAGTAACAATGAATAATGAACCAGTCACCACGTAGGGTGGTCTGGCGCCGAAATGAATAATGGTTTGCTTTAGATATTACAATGCTTTTGCTTAAAGTTACTGATGCTTAATAAAATAATTGAATGCAAAAGAAACTTTTTAACAGGGATTGACGGGATTGACGGGATTAAAAAGAAAAAACATTACTTTAGCAGGTTGACGACCGAAGGGAGGAAATCCCGTATAGAGAAACGTATCGGGAGAACTTAAGAGAACTAACGAGAACTAAAGCATCGCTTCGCTCTGCAATTAAGAATGAACAATGAAGAATTAAGAGTGAAGAATTATTTGCGTTATATATTACAATGCTTTTGTTTAGAACTTTTGATGCTTAAATGAACAAATGAATGCATTTTTAACCACCCCGATGTATCGGGGCATTTTACATCGGGAAAGGCCATAAAGAAAAAAATAAATAAATAAATAATGACTTTGCTTTAGAGAATACAATGCATTTATCTATAAAACAACTGTTCTCTGCTCTCTGTTCTCTATTCTCTGCTCAAGCAACAGAGTTGCTTGAGAACGCGGCGTGTTCAGTAGTAAAAAAATGCACTCTTTAATTCCTTTAAGCATTGACAGTTTTACCAATAAATAAAATTCGCAACCTATTTTTAATTTTTACTTGAATTAATATTATTATTCTGTTATACTAAAACATAAACAAAGGAATGATTTATGTTTCCGAAGATTAAGAACATTGCATATATTACTCAAGACCAGATGATAGAGGTTGATAATTTAATGATCAATGAATATGGTATTAATCTTTATCAGATGATGGAGAATGCCGGGAGAAATCTTGCTTACCTAACTAAGGCTTTATTTCTTTCTAATGATCCTGTAGGAAAATCTGTAACTGCAGTTGCGGGGTCCGGCGGAAATGGTGGTGGAGTTCTTGCAGCAGCACGGCGATTACATAATTGGGGAGCATTTGTTCAAGTATTAATTACTAAGGAGAGTAAATTATTTGAGGAAGTTTCCAGACATCAATTGAAAATTTTGGAGAAATTAAATATTCCGATCGATATTACAATCATACAAGATATTCGATCATTGAAAGTTGATGTTATCCTTGATGGAGTAATCGGTTATAATATTAAAGGTCATCCCAAAGGTTCAGTAAAGAGATTAATCAATTTTATAAATAAGTCCAAAGCCAAGATAATTTCTCTTGACATTCCTTCAGGTATAGATCCTGATAAAGGTACGATTTATATTCCTTATGTTAAAGCAGATGCAACGTTAACCCTTGCTCTGCCTAAAAAAGCTTTTGAACGTGAAGAAGTAAGACTGAGTACGGGTGATTTATACTTAGCCGATATCAGTGTCCCGGATGAACTTTATAATAGAATTTTAAAAAAGAAACCTGACAAGAAAATCTTTTCAAAAAGTGAAATTCTCCATATAATTTAAATGGGAGTAAAATGAAGATTTACAAAGGGAAGATAATAACCTGTGATCCTGAGAATAATGTTTTCAAATATCTAATTGAAGAGAATGGAATAATAAAATTTGTAGGTGATGTTCTACCGGAGCAATATAAAGGCATTGAACTTTTTGACTTAGGTAATAGAGCACTGCTTCCTGCCTTTTCAGATACTCATATACATTTTAGTTCTTATGCTTTATTTGCTTCCACCCTGGATGTTCGAGCTGCAAGTAATTTCCAGGAACTTGGTGGGATAATTAATGATTATTCTAAGAGGAGTAATGATAAAGTTCTATTAGGTTTTGGATTATCAGCACACAGTCTTAAAGAACAACGTTTGATTACTCGTGAAGAACTGGATGAACTTTATTCGAAACGACCCCTGATGATAATTAAATATGACGGTCATGCTTCTATAGTCAATTCAAAAATGTTAGAGTTGCTTCCAAAGGAGCTTGCAAGTCTTAGGGGGTTTAATCCTGATTCGGGGCATCTAACCCAGGAATCTTATTTTAAGGGAACAGATTTTATTACAAACAAGGTTTCAGCGATTAAATTAATTAGAAATATTTTGAAAGGTTTTGATATTGTTGCAGAGAAAGGGATTGGTATGATTCATGCTGTTGAGGGTGTCGGGTTCCCAAGAGATTTAGATGTTGATCTTATGAGATTCATTTCAAAAGGTTTAAGGAATCCGTTCCAGGTGAGACTTTTTTTCCAGACAATGGATATTGCAAAAGTTCAAAAAAGGAAATTACCAAGGATAGGTGGTTGTTTTGCAAATGCACTCGATGGTTCTTTTGGTTCAGTTGACGCCGCATTATTAGAACCATATTCCAATGATGATAACAACAGAGGAGTCTTATATTATCCTGATGATGAAGTTTCTAAGTTTACAATTGCAGCAAATCGTGCCGGTTTACAGATTCAGATGCATGCGATTGGTGATGCAGCATTTGAGCAGGCAGTAAAAGCTTTAGATACAGCATTGAAAGATTTCCCGAGAACCGATCACAGGCATACAATTATTCATGCTTGCCTCCCAACAAAACCAGGGCTTGAAAAATGTGCAGAACTTGGAATTGGAATTGCAGCACAGCCTAAATTTCTTGATTGGAATCTTGAACCCTTACATTATTTTGAAACTATACTTGGCGAAAGGGCTTATCAGCAATCACCATTCAGAGATATGCTGGATTCAGGGATTCATGTTTCTGGTGGTTCAGATGCGCCATGTACCGAGCCTGACCCGATTGCGGGGATTTATGCTGCATGTAACCATTTTGTACCTGAACAGTCAGTTTCAATTCAAGAAGCGCTGAAAATGTTTACTTCAGA
>DAOVMD010000461.1 GCA_030630935.1 Candidatus Mcinerneyibacteriota bacterium
AGTATGGAGTTAATATTGCTATCGGGAGCAGTGATATATATGGAAGACGACCTTCATATTTCCTTCCTGGTAATAGGTATTTTATTTTTTATTTATATACTGACGCTCGTTCTTGCCGACTTGTAATAGATGTTGTGGATAAGAAATATAAGGTTTTCAAAAAAGCAGATTATATCTTTTTTAGTATTACATCAGAAGATTGCCCCGGTAAATTAAAAAGTCCGGTTTTACCATGGTAATAGGTATTTTGTGAAGAAATTAACTGGTTTTATTCGAGATTGTGGGAAAACAGGGAAGCAGAAATGATAAAAAATAAAAAAAACAAAGATTTTTAATTATCCTTTCAAAGACCAAAGCATTATATCCCAAACAAAGTAGGGGTCAAGGGCCTTGACCCTGATCATAAGAATTTAACCCACCCATCTGAAATGTATGAAAACAAATAAAATTTAAAACCAACTCCACTATATATCAATGCACATAAATGTGCAACCGTTATAGAAAGTTAATATACGTCCCCCTAAGTTTTCTCTCGAAAACTTCAGTTTGAGTAATCAGTTTGAGTTTGCTCCCCTAATCGGGGAGTGTCTTTTTAAAAACCTCTCTTACCCATACTCTTACTCTTACTGAAAAATAAGATAAACTCTTTTCTTTTTTTTTAATCGTTTATGATTCTTATGAAAATAATTCATAGTCTGGGGATTCACCCCTAGGAAAACTGATTATATACCATTCCCCCCTAAAAAATCTTGCATTTCATAGAAAAATATGTTATAATATCATAGATATGAATAAAACAACGAGAATTTTCCTCACATCATTTTTTCAAGATAAGATAAACAGAGAAACTAACAAGAAACTTAAGGTTTCGCAACATTTACAAAGGAGGTTTTTATGACCAGAAAAACCAATCCTTCCAAATCCCCGAGGAACATCAAGAAGCGGGTAGTTAAGAAGACATCCAAGACAGTAAACAAGAAGGGTTATTCACCCCTTCATCCCAAGAAAAAGATTCGGGCGAATTTAGCTCCTGCGACAGATCCATACATTTCAAAGGAGCAGTTAAAGGACTATACAATTTGTACAAAATGTCATATAGTTTACCATTTAAACAGATGGTTTATCGATAAAAATTTATATAATGCCTTGAAAAACAACCGTACTATCAAGAAGATTTTATGTCCTGCTTGTAAGAAGATCAAGGATAATTATGCAATGGGTGTTGTTTCTATCAAGGGCGGTTTTTTCTTTGATCATAAGGAAGAGATTTTAAGTTTAATTAAGCACGAAGAGCTCCGTGCAATGGATACCAATCCTCTTGAGCGCATAATGAAGAAGCGCAAGGATAAGGAGAACTACATTATTACTACTACTTCGGAGAAGTTAGCTCAGAAGATCGGTCGGGCATTACACAGGGCATATAAAGGCGAGGTCAGGTATTCCTGGTCAGATAACAATAAATTTGTACGTGTATTTTGGGAGAGAGAGAAATAGGTAAATGATTCATAATAGGGTATTAGTTGAAGTATTTGGCAGGGTTCAGGGAGTTTGTTTCCGTTATTATGCGGTAGAACGTGCAAAATCCTTAGATTTAACCGGTTATGTCCGCAATTGTTTAGATGGTTCAGTTGAAGTTATTGCAGAAGGTGACGAAGATAGGCTGAGGAGCTTTGTTGACTGGACCAGGGAAGGTTCGCCTGCCTCCAGAGTTAGGGAGATTAAGGTTACGTGGGATGAATTCCGTGATGAGTTTGATAATTTCACTGTAAAGTTTTAAATATGGACATAGATACAATTCAAAAGAGGCTTGAATCTCTTCGTACTGAAATTCAAGACCATAATAAACATTATTATAATGAGGATAACCCGCTTATTTCCGATGCAGAATTTGACCGGTTATTTGACGAATTACTTGATCTGGAGCGGAGATATCCTGAACTAATCACTCCAGATTCCCCTTCCCAAAGAGTTGGAGCAGCTCCATTAAAGAAATTTGAGAAATTTATTCATGACCCTCCCATGTTAAGTCTTCAAAAAGTCACCAATAAAGAGGAGATTCGTGAGTTTGATGCAAGAGTCAAGAGATTCCTAAAAATTTCAATGGATGAAAAGGTTGAATATATCGTCGAACCGAAGTATGATGGATTATCAGCAGAATTAATTTATGAATCCGGTATTTTAAAAGTTGGTTCTACACGTGGCGATGGCACGGTTGGTGAAGATGTAACGAATAATATTAGGACCATAAAATCTATCCCGTTAAAATTAGATGCTTCCATTGAAATCAGAATAAGCGTAAGGGGGGAAGTTTATATGCCAATCCCGTCTTTTGAGAAGCTTAATCAAAAATTAGAAGAAGAAGGCGAGAACCTGTTAGCCAATCCGAGGAATGCTGCAGCTGGATCATTAAGGCAATTGGATTCCGGTATTACTTCGAAGCGTCGATTGAATTTCTTTGCCTATGATCTTGGGGATATTGATGGGTTTAAAATCGAAACCCAGATTGGGAAAATCGAGTTCCTGAAAAGTTTACAGTTTAAAGTTTCTGAATATATCCTTATCTCTGATGATATAACAGAAATTGAGAATTTTTATAATAAAATTTATAATTTACGAGATAACCTTCCTTATGAGATTGATGGTCTGGTTATGAAGGTTAATCA
>DAOVMD010000307.1 GCA_030630935.1 Candidatus Mcinerneyibacteriota bacterium
TATTCAATACAAGAGATATTATTGAGCCGGAATATGAGAAGGAAGGAGTTAATGCAGTTAAGTTTGAGATTCTGTTCACGGGTTTCTGGAGCTTGGAACTTACTTACCTGCCTGATGATGATTTTGAGTTATCGGATAAAGCAGCAAGGTTAAAAGGTCAATTGCTTGGTTTTGATATTGAACTGTTTAAGATTGATACTTGGCAGGATACGTTTAAGGAGTTCCCGATTTCAATGCAGGAGAAGAAAATTGTTTTTGGTGGAACTTTAAATGGGGAGCTCTTTTCAATTGGGTCATGGTTTGAATATGGATTTCATTCAATTCATAAGTTTGAAAAAGGGTATTCAAGTTATGTTCTCGGGTTTGATTATACATTTGAATTCCAAACTTATATTATGGGTGAATATTTCAGGAATGATGAAGCTATTCAGGATACCACGGAATATTCAGTTGTTGATTGGCTAGATTATATCTCAGGGTTTAAAACGACACTTGCACCGGAATATGCAGCAATGATAATTATGCAGCCTCTCGGTGATTTGATGGAGCTAAGCGTATCAGGGATAACGAATCTACATGATGAGAGCGTGCTGTTGACATTTGATTATAAATATAACTTTGAAGAGAATGTCGAGCTTGAACTGATTTATGTTTCGGGGTTCGGGGAGAAGGATACAGAGTTCAAACTTGTTACGGAGACAATGTTTGCGTATTTCCGTTTTTATTTTTGACAGGGAACTTAAGAGAACTTAAGAGAACTAAAAAAAACAAGAGAAAAGAAAAACAATATTCTTTAGCAGGTCAGCGACCGTAGGGAGTAGATCCCGATAGAGAAGCGTATCGGGAGAATTTAAGAGAACTAACGAGAACTTAAAAAAAAATAAAGACAAAGAAAAAAACTTTTTTAACAGTGACTTTAAAGAGACTTATAATTGACTTACTTATGCTGTTAACATTTGTTTAGAGCATTTGTTGCTTGAAGATCAAATGAATGCAAAAAAATATTAACCACTGAACATCAAGAACTACGTAGAGTTTCCGACTGCGCACTGAAGACACCGCAAAAAAAACAAACAAAAGATAGTAGATTTTTAACAGAGATTACATAATAAATGGAATTATAAAAAAGAATAGAACAATAGCTAAAGTCCTAATTTACTTGCTTAAAATTAAAGAGGGATTTATCTATTCTTTTTCTTATCCCATATTATCATGCTTCCGGAATCTTCGCTTCCAATCTCTGTTAAATATCTGTGGTGTATGAGAACAATTCATTGTGTATTGGAATTCTGCTCGAATAAAACATAATTTTGAATACATCACTTGAGCGCGCTTTTGTACTCTTTACAGTGAAGCGAAACTATTACTTTGATGCAAAGAGGAAAAACATTACTGCAATCCCGATGAGAAAGAATAAAGCCACAGCAACACCGACAACTACAAATATTTTTGCACTGTTGGCTTGTTCGGGATTATATGCAGTTCCCTGACCATAAGGGAGATTTCCCCTGGAATTTAATAATAATAACCGTGCTTTTTTAAAATGATATTTACTCACATAAAAATCTGTTGCCGGAGTTTTTCCGCTCATGTAATCTGCTGATGTCATGTCGTCACTTGGCTTCATATAAAAATCAATATGATTCGATGCTAATAAGTCTTTAATTTTATCCACTTCATGTGAATTATTTTCTTCTATTAAAAGTTTAAAATCAGGATTATCCATATTTCCTCCCTTTATTAAAAAATTACTTGCCTCCCTTATAAAGTGCGGTGGCAAATTACAAAGAAAAAGTAAAACAAATAAAAAACTAACTACTGAACATCAAGAACTACGTGGAGTTCCCGACTCCGCACTGAACACACCGCATTCTCAAGCAACTACGTTGCTTGAATAGAGAGCAGAAATCAGAGAACCGATAGCAGTCGTTTTATAGATATAAGCATTATGATATATAGTGCAAATAAGTTTATCAATTAATAATTATCAATCATAAATCATAAATGTGGAGCGAAGCGAAACTATGTCAAAGAACTGATTTTTATTAAATCATCATCTTAAAAAAGTTATAAGTATTTATTTTGAATTTCTAAAACGATTTTATCAATAACTCCTTTATTATCTTCAATGAATTGCTTTGAGATTTCCTTAATATTTTTAATAGCTTCATTGTTTTCCATGAGATTTTCAACGACACCTTTTAATTCATCCCCGTCTTCTACCTGGAAACCTATCTTCGCATTTTTCAATGCTTCAGCGGTTGCATAGACCTTTTCTGTATATTTTCCGAATACCACGGGTTTCCCATAGGATACGGGTTCCAGGAGATTATGCCCCCCAACCGGGACAAGGGTTCCCCCGACAAAGCAGATATCGGAGATTGCATACATATCCTTCAGGCAACCCATTGAATCGAGGATGTAAACAGATTCTCCTTTTAGTTCGGGTTTTGAAGATATGTAAAAATATTCATAGTTATCAATCTCAAAATAATTTTCTAATTTAACTAACCTGTTAAGGTGTCTTGGAGCAATTATTACTATGATATCGTTATCGTATAATAGTTTTTTTATTCCATTCATAAAAATCTCTTCTTCTCCATTTCTTGATGAGCCAAGAGTGATGATGAAGTGCTTCTTTTCTGAAATATTTTTAAAGTATTTTTCAAGGATAATTTCTTTCCTAACCTCAGTAAACTTCATTCCGTCCATCTTAATGTTTCCGGCTAACATCAATTTCTCATTGGGTATGTCAAACTTTCTAAATCTCTCAAGGTCTTCCTTACTTGCAATAAAGAACTTAGATATTTTATTCAAGGTTTTTGTAAAGAAACCCTTTATTTTCATGTATGACTTCAATTTTTTATTAGACAGTACAGAGTTAACAGAGATGATCCGGATACCTTGATTATTTGCAGCTGCAATGAAGCTTGGCCAGATCTCGGTCTCGACCAAAATTAATAAGTCAGGATTAATTATTTTCAAAAATCTCTTTTGAAAAAGATAGAAATCTATAGGGAAGATTCGAACTTTTCCGGGTACCTTTTTTAATGCTGCATCTTTCCCTGTCGGAGTTTGACACGATACAATAACTTCTGTGTTTTTAATCCCCATTAATCTTTCTATCAATGGATAAGCCGCATTGAATTCTCCAACTGATGCGCAGTGGACCAAGACTCTTTTTTTACCTGATTGCTTTTTCGGGAAACCTTTCAAAGAGAATCTCTCTGTGAAATCACGTCTGAAATTTTTATTAAAAATAATCAAAAATGGAAAGATCGGGATTGAAAGAATCAAGATGAGAAGTATTAATAAATTATAAAATAAAATCATATTTAATCCATTTTGTCAATAAATTCAGCTGTTCTATCCCGGAGGTAATCCAGTTTTTCCTTTAAGATTTTTTCATATTTTGCGTAGTCTTCTTTTGGAGCATCTTTCGGAATAATTATAGGTTCTCCGAAATAAATTATTCCTTTCGAGAACGGTTTAGGAATTATAAATTTATCCCAGCTTTTTAACACCCATTTCCTTTTAAAATCACATGTCATTGGAAGAATTGGCTGTCCACTTGCTTTTGCAGTCCAGATAATCCCTGGTTTTGTTGAATAGATCGGGCCTCTTGGTCCGTCAGGAGTGAACCCGACATCGTAACCGTTATCAAGTTTAAGTTTTATTTCAACCAGAGACTTTGCTGCACCTTTTGATGATGATCCCCTGACAGAATTGTAACCGAGGTTTCTCAAACTCCTGACCATATATTCACCATCGCGGCTTTTACTGGATAGTGTATAGATTTGCTTTCCCCTAAAGAAATAAGCAAAATAAAATAATGTATTATGCCAGAATGCAAAGATAATCTGTTTCCCTGATTTCTTAATGTTTTCATGGTGCTGTAAATTTATTGCTTTAATCCGAACAGTTTTTCCCAATAGATAAATAACTGCTGCGCCGAGAAACCCGACTATTGAAAATAGAATTTTATCTTTAAATTTCCAGCTCATATCCTTCTCATTCAACAGTAACTGATTTTATTTTTTCATTATCAAGCTCTATTTTAGCATTTCCCCAACCAGGGAAAATATTAATATCTTCTTCTTGCGATTCTATTATTTCTTCTTCATCAGCAGGCATAATGTCCCTTGTTTCAAGAGAAACAACAGAGACATCAACCTTACCATATTTTTCTCTTTGCAATCTGGAAAGACTTCGCGCAATATCCATAGCAACATTTCCACCCCCGATGATAAGAATCTTCTTTTCAAGCGGAACTTTCTCATTTCTTGAAATCTTAGGAAGTAATACCAATGCTTGAATAATAAAAGGTGATTTCACATCTTTTGGGAGTACTGATATTCCTTCATTGAAACCAGTATTTAAAATGACATAATCTGAATTATTCCTTAGTTCATCGA
>DAOVMD010000103.1 GCA_030630935.1 Candidatus Mcinerneyibacteriota bacterium
GGCTTCCTTTTTTAAGTTTCTTTTTATAAGTACCTAACTCGATATTTGAAGACATTCGGTAACCTTCAAGTTCTAAGTCTTTCTTATAAGTCTCCTGAATAGTTCCTGCTGAACTATTGATACTATCAAAACTCATTCTACTTTCAGGCACTTTAATTGTCTTTATCTCATACCGGGTTTTATCCTTATTTATATTATCCGGAAGTTCATTATAGAAAACATTGCTCCCGGAAATTGTATTGAATTGACTAATCTCTCCTTCTACAATTTCAATCGTACCGGTTATAGTTTTCTGGTCAGGTTTCTCTAATCGAAATTCATATTTCCCAACCTTGATATCTTCAATCTTACATGGTGTAATTTTCCCGGTATCTTTATTATCAAGAAACACTGTGTAACCCTCAACTTCTGTAATAAAATAAACCGAACCCTTGGCTTCTTCTAAAATGAAATTATATTTTTTCGGGAAAAGTTTTGCCTCAATTTTTTGGTTTATAGTCTTATACCCAGGCTTAGTTATTGAAACTGTATAAATTTTATTTTTCTTTAAATCACGGATTTTGACCGGAGTTTGATAAGTCAAGTTCCTGCTCTTTATGAACACAGTTGCATCTTCCGGTTCTGAATAAATATTAAACCCTCCTTTTAAACTACCATAAACAAGAAGAAAAATAAAACTAATAATACAAAATCCAACTATACTGAGAACAACTATCGATAATGCCTTAATAACTATATTTGAAGTGCTTTTCCTTGGAGGAGGAGCTGCAGATACTCCGGGAGAAGAAACTTTTTCTTCTGAAGAAGGCGGGGACGGTTGGGACGGTGAAATGGGAGGAGATTCCGGTTTGGTTTTTTGAAGCAACTTTTCTCCGCACTTACCGCAGAAATCGGATTCATTATTATTTTCAAAACCGCAGATTTTACATTTTTTCATTTTCATCCTACATTTATCTCCGTTTAGGGATATAATTTTGATGAATACGACTTATACCCATCAAAAAACACATCGAACAAGTATCCCTCGCTTTTATGTTTCTTACTTTTTTGGGGAATAAAGGGTATTATGTAATGAAATTCTCCTTGACTTCTTGCATCTAAGATTTCTCTAAAATGACACTTATAATAAAGTGCGTTAGAATTATTAGAAATTTTATCTTTTCTATATATAGTAAATATAAATTCTGAATTGTAAACAGAAGGTTTCTTTTTAAATATTACATGAACATAATTAACTTCTCCCCATTTTAGATATCTAATTTTTGTACCCTTATATATAATATCGAACTTTTTCATTCTCAAGGGAGATATTAATATTGGAGTAATACTTTCATTAATTAAAACGTTATTCCAGAATAATTGAATGATTATTTTATATTCATCTTTAATTTTGGTTCTGATTTTTATCGACTCTGAAAAGGTCAAAGACTCAGATAATTCTGTAGAAGTTTTTTCAATATTAATTCCCTTTTCTTGTGTTGTAATTAACTGGTTTGTACTTGAGTGGATAAGGACTATTTTTAACTTACCTTTTAAAGAGAAATCTTCATCCGTTTTTGTTTCTATAATAACATTTCCAATTAAATTAATTCTGCTTCCTTTTTTAAGTTTCTTAAAATAAGTACCTAACTCGACATTAGAGGACATTCGGTAATCATTATGTTCAAAATCCTTATTATAGATCTCCTGAATATCTCCTTCTAAATTACTGAAACTATCATAACTCATTCTGCTTTCCGGTACTTTAATTATCTTTATCTCATATCGGGTTTTATTTTTATTTATATTATCAGGAAGTTCATTATAGAAAACATTGCTCCCTGAAACAGTATTAAATTGACTAGTCTTGCCTTCTACAATTTCAATCGTACCGGTAATTGTTTTTTGTTCTGGTTTCTCTAAACGAAATTTATATTTCCCAACCTTGATATCTTCAATCTTACATGGTGTAATTTTCCCTGTGTTTTTATTATCAAGAAAAACAGTGTAACCCTCAACTCCTGTAACAAAATAGACAGAACCTTTCGCTTCTTCTAAAATAAAATTATATGTTTTCGGAAAAACTGTTGCCTTTATTTTTTGTTTTATAGTCTTATACCCAGACTTAGTCACTGAAACAGTATAAGTTCTGTTTTTCTTTAAGCCGCGGATTCTTGCAGGAGTTTGATATGTCGGACTCCCCCTGCGAATATACACAGTTGCGCCTTCGGGTTTTGAATAAATATTAAACCCGCCATCTAAACTCTCATAATAAAGAAGTGAAATAAAACTAATAATACAAAATCCAACTATACTGAGAACAACTATTAAGAATACCTTAAGAACTGTATTTGAACCACTTTTCCTTGGAGTGGCAGTTGTAGATACTTCTGGAGATATAACTTTTTCCTGTGCTGGAGGTGGGGACGGTTGGGACGGTGGAATTGGAGGAGAGCCTTTTTTAGTTTCTTGAATTAATTTTTCTCCGCATTTTCCACAAAAAGCTGACTCATTATCATTTTCGAAACCACAGATTTTACATTTTTTCATTTTCATCCTCATCATCTTCTTCTTTTTTATAATCATCTCCCATAATAAACTTTGGATATTTCAGGTATAGATATGAAATACCTATCATTGAAAGTCCCACGAGAAATATTCCAAGCCCGATCTGGAGATTTGAATCCAATATATTAGTATCAAAAATTAGTCCCTTTATCAAAGCAAACAGAATCAGAACAATTCCGGATATCCTCAGGAATGCTTTCTTATAGAATATTCCATACCCCATAAAAATCAAAGCTAATGGGATCATTGAGAGTGTAGCTCCAAGTTCAAAATCAAATTTTTCAAATGCTGTAATCATTAAAACTAATGTCCCGATATATGTAATTATAATATTTGATTTCTCCCTACTTTTAAATATCAGAGATAACGCATAAAAGCTCAGCGCAATAAACAGGTTCCCTATCCAATAATGTTCTGAGACTGAATAGGCAGAAAATACCGCAATGGACCCTGCAAACAATAAGAGAGCACCAAGAAAAGAATCGACCGACCAATCAAAAATATAAATCACTGTAAAATAGCAAATTGGAATTAGTAGAAGTAAAAGTGAGCATCTCTTATCAACCCAATCTGTCAGATGAAAAAGCATTAAGAAATAGAAAAACCCATAAAGAAACCGAAAATATACTTCAAATCCTCTCTTTTCATTTTCATCCTGTGCATACTTTTTAATTGAAAAAATCCCCATGACAGTAAATAGTACAATATAAACAGCATTTAAAATATCCAGAGAAAGGTGTTCGAGAGATTTTGTTCCGGCCATTACCATAATAAAAATCATTGTGAAGAAAAGTATTGTTCTCCGTACTTGAATATATGGTTTAAAGCAAATTAAAAGTTCACAGGTAAACGCGATTATAAAGATTAAAACCATTAATGATGACGGTCCCAAAATAACCGTTGTTATAAAGTAAGCTAAAAAAGTAAAAAAGAAATAGAATGTTGAATATTTAAAGTTCTTTTCCTTTAATAATTCTGGTAAAAATATCCCAGAAAATAACATTATTACCGGTAATAATGTCTCAGGATTATACTCCAATGTAACTCCGATTGAAGCGAACGCGACATAAGGAAAAATCGCAGAGAAGTAATCGATTTCCTTGTTTTTCTTCAAGAAAATCCTGATAAGTGTAGATAAAACAGCGATTACAATTATAATAGGAAGAACAATGTTAAACGTTAAAATCTCGTCTTTCTCTAAATTCAGGAATATCAAAAATGCCGCAGTTAATCCAAGAGTAAAGAATGAATCCCGATCCTTAGAAATAAAGGAAATAATAAAAATTATCA
The DNA here is from genome assembly GCA_030630935.1 of Candidatus Mcinerneyibacteriota bacterium. GTDB lineage: Bacteria > AUK180 > AUK180 > JAQVHJ01 > JAQVHJ01 > DAOVMD01. The sequence continues at coordinate 3,838 of DAOVMD010000103.1, forward strand.
ACGTAAGGATTCCTGTTAACGTATAAAAAACCTGGTCAGAAATTAAATCAAGAACTAAACATGATATTACAGATATAAAAATCACAAGTATGCCGGCAACTTCAAAACCTCTCCCCCAAAAACCATATTTTTTATGCCTTATAATAAGTTCAGCAATTACAATTAAGAATACACCGGCAATAAAAATTGAGAATGGAATAATCCACTCCCATTCTTTGAATAGGTATGTCATTATTATTATAGAAGCAATAATAATCCCTACTAACCCTACATACTTAAGGACATTAACACTGAATGCCCGTTCAAGATTTACTGATTTCGGCTTTGGCTTAGGGACAGATCCCTGCTGAATTGGTTTCCCGCAAAAATTACAAAATGTATTGCCTTCAGGATTTTCTTTTTTACATTCTGGACATTTCATTTTTTCCTCACTTTTTAAACATTACAAAAAACATTAATGCTTTCTGAAATAAATTTTAATTTAAAATCTCCGCTATTAGTCTCATAATGATCTCCATCTACCTGAATAAATGGAACTGAGTCAGAAAAACTAATCTCAAGCTCTGAAGCCTGGAATTGAATAAAATCTTTATCCTTCCGTAGAAGTTTTGAATGCATAACCGGTAACAAAGCAATATTTCCCGCTGAAGGCAGCTTGCGTAAAAAAGTAATTTCAAAGATCTTATCATTTATCTCCGCTTCAGGATATAATCTTATTCCTGCTGAGTATGTTGGAATGTTGGTTACAATTAAATTAATCCCCTCAAGTACTTCTTCATGACCATCAATTTTTAAATAATATTTATAAGTTTTCAACTGTTTTAATGCCTGAATTATCGGTTTTATAAATGATAACCTTTTTGGTAGAAGAGATTTCTGGAATTTCTTATAAGAAATCACCTGACCATCTAATCCAAAACCAACATAGTTTACAAAATAATCACTATTAATACGGCACATATCAATCGTTTTCATCTTTTTAAGTTTAATGATTCTTGAAGCAAATACAGGGTAATTTAACGGAATATTCAGTGAACGGGCCAAATCATTACCTGTTCCCATTGGAATTATTCCAACAGGTAAATCAAAAATACCTGAAATGGCTAACCCCGAAAACACTTCACTCATTGTACCATCTCCCCCAACAACAATTATACTATCGAATTTATCTAATATACTCTTATCAAATTTACTGACAACTTCCTTTATGTGATCCTTATATTCGGAAATAAATAATTCAAATTCAAATCCTTCACGCGTCAGTAATTTCCTAATCCGTGTAGTATTTTTTAGTTTAGAAAAATCTCCAGCCAATGGATTTATACAAACAAATGCTTTCATTTTATTCCTTCTTAGTAATATGATATTTTATCATAACTTAATAATAATGTCAATATTTAATTTTAAAGTGTTAACAAAAACGTTTAAGTGTTTAACCAGTTACGATAGTTAAATAGTTGAAATGTTAAAGTTTCGCTTCGCTCAACATTTATGATTTATGCAGAGCGAAACGATGCTATATGCCTCTTTAAAGTCTCCCCATTTTTTTAAATTAGACTTTCTAACTTCTAAATCTCTATTATTCCCCTATATTACAAAAGTTATAGGATTTGGAATAGATTTTTTTGGGAAACTTCTGTAAATTTACGCCTTCCGTTTTTTTCATATGAAGAGATTGTTACCCGAAAACCCATTGTGTATATGTTACAAGGAAATTGCTTGTCTGTGTACACCTTATGCGCAGATAGATATGAACTGAAAACGGAATCTTTGAAAGAAAATATTCCTACTTTATTCTATTACATGAAATCGGAGGAAGTAGTATGAGAAAAAATGAGCGGATGGTCGATCTGATTTTTATTTGACTATTAATAAATTTCGTGGTATAATTATGAAAATTGGAAATTAACATGAAAAAGAATCGATTTAATTCTATATTATTCAAATTAATATTTTCAGTTTTTATTTTCTTCACACTTTTTATCTTCATTGAAATTCTAATTAGGGTGACCGGAATTCCTGGGATATCTGGATCCTGGATAAAATCGGATCCCGATATTGGTTGGAGAAATATTCCGGAACATCGATATGTCTTTAATAAAGAAAATGACCATCCTATTATCGGTAAAATGAACTCATATGGTTGGAGAGATCATGAATGGCTCTTAATTAAAACTGAGCAGACCTATAGGGTTGCTGTACTAGGAGACAGTTATATTGAAGCATTTCAAGTTGAGGAAGATAAAACATTCCTAACCATCACTGAGAATATCCTATCACAAGGAAGTGGTATCAATTATGAACTCATGAATTTTGGAAGGTCTGGTTTTACCCAAACTGAAGAATATTTAATTATAACAAGTGACATCGAGAAATTCAATCCCGAAATGTACATTTTGTTTTTCTTACCTTCTAATGATATCAGAGATATTAGTAAGTCAACTGCTCAAGGAATCCGACCATTTTACATAGAACCTGGTCATCAAGATGAAAACATTGTTACTCCTTATTTCGATAAGTCTTTTACAAAATCAAATAAATATAAAATCAAGTGTTTTCTAAGTATATTTCGAAGACATTCTGCTATTATTAACTTTATCGTGGAGCTAATTTTAAAAAGAACAAATATTGTTCAAGCATCTAAAGAACAAAATGAAGAAAAACTCCCTCCTTATTTCACTTTAGGAACTGATAATCCTGATCAAAAATGCAAAGATAATTATAATATTAACAAAAAACTGATTTTAAAAATATCCGATTATTGTAAAGAACATAAAAAACAATTCTTATTAGTTTTAATTGATGATCCATCATATTTACCTGATAACGAAAAGAAATACCTGAAATTAGACCCCTCTTTTTCTTGGAATTATTTTGAAAATGATCTTCAAAGTTTTTCTATGAGCCATAATATAAATTTCCTTAGTCTTCAAACAATTGCTCGAAAATCTTACCTACAAAATAAAATAGAACTACATTGGAGCCATTGGAATTATCAAGGTCATGAATTCGTCGCTCAAAGCTTAGCAAATAAAATCAAAATTATTATCAGTCAAAATTCCAAAAGTAATAATTAATAAAAATTGTTTCTTCATTCTTGAAATATTACATTTCACTTTTTGCTTATAGTAACATATGCGTAATGACAATTCTTTTGTCTTCGAAGTAAAGATAAAAACGAAACAAACAAAACAGCCGTTCTCCAGCTTACTGATTAAAAATCTGTTCAATAAACCAAAGCTTTTTATAGTTCCTTATATTTCTTTGTTTTTTAAATTTCTTACAAATTCTTTGAATGGATTTCTTTGCTAATTTCAAATGATAATCTGCTAATTTAAAATCAATCTTAGAAAAATATTTATAGCTGCAATAATGAAAGAAGGGGTCTGCTGAAATATCCTTAAACTTTAAATAATATTTTCTCTTTTCTTTTGAAAGTTTTTTTGGTACTTCAAGCAAGGATAAATATAAAAAATAATAAGCTAAGTCCAATGATGTATTTATTTGTTTCTCTTTCAATAGTTCATAAAGTTTATCCAGTTGTTTTTTTATCGCATAAAATTGAGCTAAGATATCGTTGATCTCGACAATAATATGCTGCCATTTTTGCGTACTTGCTTTATCTCTAATCTTAAATAGGTTTTCAGGATTGAAGTTCTCTCTTTTTCTATACATATTCAAGTATTCATTTAATAAAAGAAATGTTGTTCTATCGTATTCATTATCGATATCTAAAGTTTTGAGTGAGTTAAAAATAAATTTCTCTGCGAAATTCAGGTCACCAATAAGGATTAGGTGTAGGGTAATGTTGAAGTTCTCAATAAATATTCCCCTTCTATTATCAATTGATTTAAATATCTCTAATGATTTCAAATTATTTTTAATTGATTTTTCAAAGTCTTCATGCTTATAATAATAATGTGATAACTTGGAAAAATAAAGTGCCTCTCCAAGCTGCTCTCCTATCTTTTTAAAAATCTTATAACCTTTCCTTGAATATTCTAATAACTGTTTCTCCGTTATAACCGGGATTGGAATATTGCTCAGGTTATTATAAACTATCGCCATTTGTCTTAGCTGTTTAGTACCTTTTAAAAAAATGAGGAGCTCTAAAAATATCTTTTTTGCCTTATTGTATTCCCCGAGATTACGATATGCTACACCAAGTCTATTCATTGTTGATCTATAAAAAATACTTTCTTGATAATTATTTTCTTTCTTTAATAATTTTAGTACTTTTTCAAAAATATCTTTTGAAGCTTTAAAGTTTCCCTTAAAGTATTCTAAAAGAGCATAATCATTTAAAAATAGTAATTTCAAGGATTTAGTTTGCTTTTTATTTTTAATGAGTTTAACAGCATTGTCAACTGCAATTTTTGCATTTTGATATTCACCAAAAATCCCTGAATAGTATGAGTAATTATGCTCAGCTAAAGCTTTAAGATAAATATTCTCTGATTTGGAATTCAAATCAAATCTGAAATTTTTGAATTTTGTAAAATCCTTTTTTAATTCACCGATAAATTCAGAAATGACTCCGGTTCTTAGATATATTTCTAGTTGTAAGAAATTCTTTCTATCTCCTTCCATAATCATGTCGGGGAAGAATTCATTGAATAAGGTTTTTACCTGAAGATTTTTTAAGAAGCTCATTTTGCTCTCATTTAATTAATTATTTTGTTATTTTAAACTATAAAACATAATTTGTCAATAAAAAAATAGTTTCGCTTCGCTACACAATGAACAAAAATAAAAAGAATAAACATGAAACTGACAAGAACTTTTTTAAATACAGAAATAAAAAAACAAAAAAAGTAAAGAAAAGAAAAAATTTTTACATGGACTTTTACGAGACTTGTAAAGGA
>DAOVMD010000198.1 GCA_030630935.1 Candidatus Mcinerneyibacteriota bacterium
GGAATATACTTCTCATCAAGATGAATTCTTAGAAATGATTCATAATATTCTGAGTATTTACTCCATTTATATTCTCTTTTTTCTGAAACAAATATAACCGGCATTTGAATGTGAAATTCCAATTCATTACCTTCATCATCAAATGGTCCAATAAAATTATAACGATCAACCAAATCTAAAGCCATCATATCTAATATTTCACTACTGGAACTTTTAATTATTTTCTTTTTATATTTAATAGCATATTTATAATCATCTGGTTTGTGTAGGAATTGAATAACTATTTCTATTTTATCTTTTCCTTTTGGAATCAATTCTTCCGGAACTGTTTTTTCTATAATTCCATCAAATTCCGGGACAGGTGGTATTATTTTAAAACTCTTTAAATCTTTCTCTACAATTTTTGTTAAATAATAACAATCCATATCAAAAGCTTTCAATTTTATTTCTATTAGATTCTGATCTATCTTATAGTATTTAAACTTTTCTTGAACCAATATTCTTAAATCATTACAACGCTCATTATCAATATAATTTTTATCAGATTTTCTTTTACTTGTTTTGAACTTATTAATTTGAATCTTTAAATCTTGTGTGTTTTTAGATATGTTTTTATTTATTTTATCTTTCAATTCTTCACTAAATTCATTTTTGTTCATTCGATAAATTAATATATCCGAAATTATATCATTTGATAGCTTATATAATTTTTTTTCACTTAGAATCAGATCTTTATTTTTATCCTCCAGTAAAAAATATCTCTTAGAGAATTCTTTAAATTGGTTATCAATAAAAACCGAATACTTTTCATATTCCTCCATTTCTTTAGAATACTTCTTTATTTTTTCTTCAAGTTCATTAATAATTTCATTAAATCTAAAAGGATCAGATTTCCGTTGATTATAAATGTCTTCTCTTAATGGAACAATTCTTCTGTATATATCTTTGAATTCTTTGTTCTTTTTGGAATCTTCTTGATGTTGAAAAAAGAATCTTTTTTTCGAAAATATTTTATCAACTCTTTTTCTTACAGCAAGATATGTTTGAATTTTATTATCAAATTGTTTTAAATCTTCTTTTTTTTCTTTAATTCGTTTTTTTAAACTCTTTATTTTAAAGAAATATGCAGGTTTCCTATTATGATAGCGGATTATATATACTTCTTTTAATTCTATTTCAAAATAGGAATGAATTACCCTATCTCTTGAGTACTTATGTATAATTATCATGTAATCTTTCCTTAAAATTAGGAGTTGATCTTCAATCCTATTATGTCGAATATGTTGAATGATAAAGAAGAATATAAAGGATAGAATTAATAATATTATATACAAATTATTCTTTTTTAATATTAATCTTCTCTCCTTCTTGATAATTAGTTTTTTCTTCGTTTTCTTCACATATTGAAAAACCGTATATATTATCATCAATATCCATAAAGTTATAAAAACTCTAATGCTTGTGAAGAATAAAAGAGATTCTACTTTATAATAGTGATAACTAAAACTACCAATGATAACGGTTAAATAATACAAGAAAAATACGAAGATTCCTGAAGAAAGAAAAAAAGTAAATAGTAAAACCGTTTTTTTATTTTTCAAAATCTCTCTCTTAATATATAAAATAATTTCAACTAAAATCAGTAAAAACGTAATTAGAAAAAACCATTTTATTTTTTCTAATAAAAAAAGAGGAGATCGGTCTCTTATCAAGTGATGAAGTATAGGGTAAAAAAGAAATGTAAAAATTAATAATGTAATGATTAATATATTTATTACTAACATTAAGGAAAAAAAATTATCATTTTTTTTTGTTATTTTATACTGAATGAAATGATATAAAGTAAAGGCTAAATAAATCACAAAAATCAAAGTAATAATATTTAAAAAATGATAATAAAAATCAAAATAAAAAGTAAACCTCCAATGAAATAACCAGAAAACAAGAAATAATAAGAAAAATATTGAGTTTATGATTATATAAGAATTGACTATCACTTTAAACATAATTTTTTCAATTTTAATTTGTGTTAAAATATGTCTAACAATAATAAATAATATTATTGTAATTATCAAAAAAAATTGAATTGATCCTGTTAGGGGAAGTTTTAAAAAGAATGAAAAACTTTTTGCAAGGTAAGATAATCCCTGAATTTCAAAACAAGTCAATGCTATTAACATCCAATATAGTAAAAAAGTTAAGATAAAAAGTAGAAAATTCCCAACTTTTTTCAAAGCATTAATAAACATAGCTCAATCCTACTAACTTGCTTTTAAGAAAAACATTAGATTGCCGCAGTCGTCGCAATACTCCTCCTGGACGCTTCGCTAGATCTTCGATGCGCAATGAGAAAATGGAGTTGTCGGACAGTCTTCGCGTTGTACAGGGTCTGCTCTCTGTTCTCAGATCTCTGTTATCTGTGAGGTTAACAGAGTTAACCGAATTGCTGTTTTACTTTCCTTACTATATTTTCTACTGTGAATCCGAATTCCTTAAATACTTTTGAGCCTGGAGCTGATTCCCCGAATCTTTCAATACCGATAACAATGCCATTTAGCCCGGTAAATTTTTCCCAGCCGATTGTCTGACCTGCTTCAACTGCAACTCGTTTTGTAACGGTCTTTGGTAAAACCTTCTCTTTATAATCATCTGATTGTTCATCAAAGAGTCTCCAGCATGGGATTGAAACAACTCTGACTTTCATGCCATCAGCTGCTAATTTTTCTTTTGCTTCGATTAAAAGATGTACTTCAGAACCTGCTCCGATTAAAATCACTTCAGGCGTTCCATCGCAATCAGAGAGGATGTACCCGCCTTTTGCGACTCCCTCTTTCACCGGATATTTTTCCAGGTTCATTGTAGGTAATGCCTGTCTTGTCAGGATCAATGCGGATGGTCCTTGATATCTTAAAGCAATTTTCCAGGCTTCGACTGTTTCATTTGCATCTGCCGGACGTAATACATAGAGGTTCGGGATTAGCCTTAATGACATAACATGTTCAATAGGTTGATGAGTTGGTCCGTCTTCCCCAACCCCTATACTATCATGAGTAAATATAAAAATTGAACGTGTCTTCATAAGTGCCGCTAACCTGATTGAATGTCTCATATAATCTGAAAAGACCAGGAATGTTGCACCAAAAGGAATAATCCCATTATGTAAAGCCATCCCGTTTACAATCGCTCCCATTGCATGTTCTCTAATACCAAATCTAATATTTCTTTCAGGGAATTTACTGAAATCAGTTTTATTAGATGGTGCAAGGTCAGCTGACCCACCAATTAATTGAGGGATATGTTCTGCAAGAATGTTCAGGATTTTCCCTGATACAGACCGGGAAGCGACACCTTTATTTTCCATTTTAAATTCAGGAAGGATTGCATCCAAATCAATTGAGCATTCGTTTTTAATCTGTTGATTAAATAACTCAGCATCGTCTTTGAATTTAGTTTTGTACTCATCAAATTTCAAATTCCAGTCATCTTCATACTTCTTCCCATTTACCTTAAAGTTCTCAGTGAAATCCTTCAGTTCATCAGGAACATAGAATGTCGTGTCTACTGGCCATTTAAAGAATTCCTTTGTCTTTTTCATATCATCAGGACCGAGAGGTGAACCGTGGGCTTTTTCTGAATCCTGTTTTGGACTACCATATCCAATATGCGTTCGAATTTTTATAATTGATGGTCTTCCATGATCGCCCTGAGCAATCTTAATTGCAGTTGAAAGCTCATCAATATCATTACCATCATCGACTTCAAGTGTATGCCATCTGTAAGAAGAAAATCTCTTCAAGACATCTTCAGTGAATGTAATTTTTGTCTTACCTTCAATTGAAATTTTATTATCATCATATAGGTAAATAAGTTTCCCGAGTTTCAAATGCCCTGCCAAGGACGCGGCTTCTGAAGTTATTCCTTCCATTAAATCACCATCAGAAATCAAGGCATAAGTAAAATGGTTAATTATCTCATTACTACCTTTATTAAACTGTTTAGCGAGATACTTTTCGGCAAGAGCCATACCAACTCCCATTGCGAAACCTTGACCTAATGGACCGGTGGTTGCTTCAACACCTGGTGTAAAGGAATGTTCAGGGTGACCCGGTGTTTTACTTCCCCATTGCCTGAATTGTTTTAACTCTTCCATTGGAAGGTCATAACCGAATAAATATAATGCTGCATATAATAATGCCGAACCATGACCTGCAGATAATATAAATCTATCACGGTTAAACCAATCAGGATTCATTGGATTAAACCTCATGAATTTTGACCATAAAGTATAAAGGATTGGTGCCGCACCTAATGGTAAACCCGGATGACCGGAGTTCGCAGCATCGACCATATCTATTGACAACATTCTAAGTGTATTGATCGTTAACTTATCTTTCTTTTCCAAAATTTCCTCCTGTAGTTAATTTCTTCATTCCAGCCCTACTTCTTCTTTATTGCATCTAAAACCTCATTGATATCGGGAAGCGCTTTGATCGGGTAAAGTTTTGCCCAAACAATCTTACCATTCTCGTCAATCAGAATATTTGCTCTACCGGAAAATCCAAGTCTATCAATAAAGTTTTCATATTTCTTAGAGATTTCACCATGGGGCCAAAAATCAGAGATTAATTTTAAATTCTTTAGTCCCATTTCATCTGACCAAGCTTTCTTTGATGGTGTTGAATCCACACTAACTCCTAACGGTATCGTAGCATTATCTTCAAATACCTTATAATTATTTTCAATGGAAAGCATCTGCTCTCTGCAGACCGATGTCCAAGCTAATGGATGAAAAGATAATAAAACCTTTTTCCCTTTAAAATTACTCAAAGATATTTCTTGATCAAATTGGTCCTTTAGTCTGAAATTCGGTGCATCTTCTCCAATTTTAATTAATCTCAACTCAACCATTTTTAACCTCCTATTTTAAATAAACTACTCCGGTGATATTACCTTATTGTTTGACCGGATATCAATAATCCGAAGATTCTTCTCAATATTAATACAAAAGAACACAACTCATCCCTTTTCCCTGTAATTGTAAATATACAATAAATTATTGAAATTGTCAAGTAAAAAGAAAATTAAAAAATGAAGAATTATTTATAATACTTTTCCGCATCATCTAAGAACTTTGTCCAATCATCTGTCTGATAAAGCTTTGTGATACCCTCTCCATATTTTTTCATTACTTCTGCATTGTTAAGATCATATTTTTCAATGGCTGCGTATTTCTGATCATCAGTACCATAGTTTGTTGTTGCATAAAGTTCTAGTAAGTGCTCTCTATTGTCAGGATCAAACTTAACCTTACCGCCACCACAACTGGCTAAACTAATTATAAATAATACTAGTAACAAACCAACAATGACCTTTTTCATTTAATTTCACCCCCTTTTGGTGATTTTAAATCATAAATAGTTTAACATACTTTAATATAAAAATCAAACGTTTTTTAGGGGACGTGGGTTGCATTTCGTTGCAGTATTATTTTTACTTCAGAGTTATCGCATCACGAGCAAAGCATGTGATGAACTCCATAGATGAACTCCTTAATTGTTTCATACGGGAGGATTAAGTTATTTAAACACCCGCATGAAAATATTAATCGGATATTTGATTCATACAGTAGGGGCTTCCGGACGGACGCCCTTATCGTATTAACTAAGTATCCCGTAAAGATTTGATATGTTCGATATGGGAGGGTTAAATTCTTTTAATCAGGGCATGTTTGGTTAACTCTGTTAACCAAACCGAGAGCTGAGAACTGAGAACAGTTGTTTTATAGAAAGCAGATAGCAGAAAAGGGAAATGTTTATCTTATTGTTCAGTAAAAGTATGAGTAAGAGGCGTTTGAGATAAAAAACTCCCCGATTAGGGGAGCTAACTCTTACTTCTTACTCGAACTGAAGTTTCCAAGAGGAAACTTTTCCCCGACACCGTTTGGGATACAATGCTTTGGTTCGGGAAGAAATAATTAAAAAATAATGTTTTGTTTGTTTTTTCAGCGTGTTCAGTGTGTGAAGTTTACCCCGAATCTCTACGTAGTTCGAGGTGGTTAATTTTTATTTTTGCTTTTCTTTTTTTGTCGAGTAGGCGCTTCGTCCTCATAAATTTTATAATGAGAACGAGCGCCCCTCACAGAACCCGCCGTGCGGTTTTCCCGCAACGGGCTCTTCGCTAATATTCTCAAC
>DAOVMD010000422.1 GCA_030630935.1 Candidatus Mcinerneyibacteriota bacterium
ATAAAGTAAAAAGATACCGTGAATAAAAAACATTAAAAATAATGGCATGACTGCAATTTTAATCAGCTTCTTCCTGTTCTTAATTAAAAAGAACTTTATGGCATCGAGTTTATGAACAATGTCATCCGTAACCTTATGAAAAACCTTCCCGAATTCCTTAGAATAATAATGTAATCTTTCACCGAGTGTAGGCTTTATTTTAATCGGGATCTTAGGTTTTAATGCATCTGCTTTTGCTTTCTGATAAACTTTTTTTGGAGTATGAACATAACAAGTTTCGAGTCCATAAAATATTGCATTTCTACATGGCTTCCCTGATTTCGTAGGAACCCCGCAAACTTGATGACCCAGTACTCGTTCAATATCTTTTATCTTCTTGAAGTATTCTTTATTCCAGAATTTCCTTGTATAGGTAACTTGAGCTGTTTTCTTTTTCTTAATGGATTTCTTCTTTATCTTTTTTCTTACCATTTCATTCTTAGTTTAAAATTTTCTAATTCATAAATATTAATGCAAGAATAGAAAATCCCGAGATCACATACATCATCCAGTGAATATCTTTGAACTTTCCTCTAACCATTTTTATAATTGTATAAGCCAGAAATCCCCAGATTATTCCCTGTGTAATTGAATAAGTAAGCGGAATCAAAATCAAGCCCAGGAATGCCGGGAAACCTTCTTCGAAATCCGAGAATTTAATATTTTTCACACCGCCCATCATATAGACACCTACAACAATAAGTGCCGGAGCAGTTGCATAACTGGGAATTGCAGCTGCGACATTACTAATAAACATAAACGGCAGGAATAATAAACCCACCACGATTGCAGTTAAACCTGTTCTTCCGCCTTCCTCAACTCCTGCAGCTGATTCAATATAAGTAGTTCCTGAACTTGTTCCTGAAATACCTGATATAGTTGTTGATATTGCATCTACTAAAAGTGCCTTCCCCACATTTCTGGGTTGACCTTTAGCATCGAGCATATTTGCAACCTGCGAAATCCCGACGAAAGTTGATAGGGAATCGAATAGGTCAGTGAATAAAAATGTAAATATTGGCGCGATCATTCCAAATGTAAATGCGGCTTTCAAGTCCATCTTTAGAAACACGCTTGTGAAATCAGGCATTGTAAATAAAGAACCATTAAATAAGACCAATTCCTTCAGGTTCTCTGTCATGGGACATCTTCCGACCGGTATTGAAATTATTGTTGTGAAGATAATACCTATTAATAAAGCACCTTTAACTTTAAAAATTATAAGTAGAACTGTAAAGATTAAACCCACAATAAAAAGGATTACTTGTGGACTAAACCCGCCGAAGCTTACACACGTAATTGGGTTGTGTTTAATAAATCCGGCATTCTGAAACCCTATAAAGGCAATGAATAGACCTATTCCACCCGCAATCGCACGACGGAGAGAAAGCGGGATAGCTTCAACAATCAATCTTCTTACCTTAAATAAAGAAAGTAAAATAAATATTAATCCCGATATAAAAACCGCACCAAGTGCAGTTTGCCATGGAACACCACCGAACTTCACCAGAGTAAATGCAAAGAACGCATTTATCCCCATTCCCGGTGCAAGCGCGAAAGGCAGGTTCGCATAAAGTCCCATTAAAATTGAGCTTAATGCAGAAACTAAAACAGTTGCGGTCAGAACACCGGCAAAACTCATCCCTGCACCATCACTTAAGATCCCGGGATTTACAACTATAATATAACTCATTGTAAGAAAAGTTGTAATACCAGCTACGATCTCCTTACTTACAGTTGTATTATATTTATCAAGATTCCGCATTGCATATAAGAAACCCTTTTTATAGAGTTCATCCTGCTGAACCTCCAATGAAGGGTCTATAACATCATTGCTTTTCTGGTCTTCCATAAATTCTCACTTTTTTAAAAAATTAAGAAACTCTTCTTCAGTTAATATTTTAATACTTAATTTCTTTGCTTTCTCAAATTTTGAACCCGGGTCTGATCCGGCTACTACAAAATCTGTTTTCTTTGTCACAGCTAATGTAACTCTACCGCCAAGCCGTTTAATTTCTTTAGAAGCTTCAGACCGGGACATAGAATTTAAACTACCGGTAAATACAAAAGTTTTCCCGTCAAGTTCAGAGTCTTCAATTGAATGCTGTTTTTTAGATCGTGGAAATTCGACTCCAAATGATTTTAAGTCTGAGATTAATTTTAAATTTCCCGGGTTCTTGAAAAATTCAATTATACTTGATGCAACTTCGGGGCCAATCTCGTTAATCTCTACTAATTCATCATATTCAGCTGAAATAATATTGTTTATATCCTCGAATTTCTCTGCGATAAGTTCTGAGATATGTTCTCCTACATTCGGGATACTTAAACCAAATAAAATTCTGGATAAATCCCGGGACTGGCTCTCTTCAATGCCTTGTAAAAGATTCTCAACTGATTTCTCTCCAAGACCGTCTATCTTAATTAACTCTTCTTTAAAATTCTTTAACTTGTAAATATCTGAGATATCTTTTAAGTAGCCAAGGTCAAATAATTTTTCAATCCACTTGATTCCGAGGTTCCCAATATCCATGGCTCCTTTGTAACAGAAATAAATTAGCTTCCGCTTAACTTGAGCTGGACAGTTAACATTCACACATTTTATTGCAACATTATCTTCACTTGTCTCCACTAATTCACCGCAATCAGGGCATCTCTCAGGTCTGGAAATCACTTTCTCCGAACCATCTCTTCGCTCGACTATAGGTTTCACAATATAAGGGATCACATCACCGGCGCGCTTCACAAGAACATAATCACCAACCATAATCCCTTTCTTTTCAATCTCATCAAAATTATGTAATGTCGCCCTGGAAACCATCACACCGGAAATTTTAACTGGTTCTAATATTGCAACCGGTGTTAGCTTTCCGGTCTTACCGACCTGGATAACTACTTCCTTTAACTTTGTAACCTCCTCTCTCGCAGGGAACTTCAATGCAACCGCCCACCTTGGACTCCTGCTTATATTACCCATTTCATCCTGAATTGAAAGGTAATTAACCTTCATAACAAGACCGTCAATCTCATACGGTAGGTTATCTCGTAAATCATAAATCTTATTATAAAAATTCTCAATTTCAGTTATATCATCAGAGATCAGGATAT
>DAOVMD010000384.1 GCA_030630935.1 Candidatus Mcinerneyibacteriota bacterium
CCGGATTCATCAGGGATATGTTGATCGGATTTATATTCGGAACTTCTTTTGTGACTGATGCATTCCTTGTAGCGTTCAGAATTCCTAATACTTTCAGGAGATTTGTTGGGGAAGGGACCTTGAACCCGGCTTTTATACCTGTGCTTGCCGATTATTTGAAGTCTAAGGATAAAGAAAAGATTAACCTGATGATCTCGACAACATTTACGTTCTTTACTATCTTTGTTTCAATTTTAGTTCTGCTTGCAATTATTTTCGCGAAACCTATTGTCCAGGTTTTAACATTGAATTTCTCGAATTTCGATGCGAAATTTTTCCTTACCGTTAAGCTCTTAAGAATTATATTTCCGTATCTCCTATTTGTTTCATTAGCTTCTTTAATGATGGGAGTTTTGAATTCAAAAAAAATATTCTGGATATCTGCTTCGGCTCCAATCGCATTAAATCTTAGCTTGATTCTCGCAATGGTTTTGATATCACCCTTATTCGGTGACTCAACTGAACAGAAAGTTTTTGGATTAGCAGTCGGAGTTTTAGTCGGGGGTGTTTTACAACTTCTATTTCAGTTGATACCGGTTGTGATGAAAGGGTTTAAAATATTTCCTGCGTTCAACTTTGCGCATGAAGGTTTTAGAAAAGTTATTACATTAATGATCCCTGCAATCTTTGGTCAGGTGATACATGAAGTGAATATAATCGTTGATACAATGTTAGCCTGGAGAGTGGGCGAGGGTGCTGTTTCATATCTTTATTATAGTACTCGACTTATGCAGCTTCCACTCGGAGTATTTGCAATCGCAATTTCTACTGTAATTCTACCATTACTATCTATGAATGCAGTTGAGAAGAAAAAAGATGACTTTAAAAAAGGTTTATTTTATGGGATGGAATTGGTTCTATTCATAATGCTGCCGGCGTCAATTGTGTTAATATTAGCAGGGGAAGAGATTATCTCTATCCTATTTGAACGAGGTCAATTTAATGCAGTATCAACTTCACAAACATATTTCGCTCTTATATTTTATGGATTAGGCCTGGTCTTTATTGCAGGAGTTAGAGTGATTGCACAGGCGTTCTATGCGTATAAGGATACAAAAACACCTGTGAAAATTGCGGTGGGCGCAATGATCCTGAATATTATTCTTAACTTGATCCTGGTCAGGTTCCTGTCGTTTGGCGGCCTGGCATTAGCAACTTCAATATCAGCGTTTATGAATTTCTCATTATTGATTATTATGCTGAAGAAAAAAGTTCCCGAGATAAAATGGAAGGAAGATAGTAAAGTATTTTTGAAAATAACCTTGGCAGCATTTTTCATGCTTGTAACCGGCTTTGGTCTGAGATTCCTTGTAAATACAACCGGAATAATATTTTCTACTAATGCACCTTTAAATAAAATAATATACCTCGCAATATTCTTTACCTTAACATTTATCGTTTATGTCTCATCATCTCATATCTTAAAAGTCAAAGTTATGAAAAGCTTAATGAAAATGATGAACAGAAAGCAGAGAACAGAGAACTGACCCAGAACCACGCACTTTGTTAGGGTATCTGGGCTCCGGAGCAGTCGTTTTTTAGATAAAAGTATTATTTATTTTGTTGCGTTAGTAGGGGTTAAGGGCCTTAACCCTGACTAAATGCATTTAATCCTCCCGTATGAAAAACAAAAGCTTTATATTATTAATAAAATATTTAAATCGTTTACGATTTTTATGAAAACAATTCGTAGCCTGGGGTTTTAACCCTAGGAAAACGATAGAAGATCATCAGCCGTTTACGGCTATTATGAAAACAATAAAAAAGCATCAGGAAAATCAGAGATTTACCTGATAAACTCCATATTAATAAAAAAATGGAGAAACTTCTAAGATAATTTTCTCTTGACAATTTAATCAAATTGGTGTAATATTTATATTGTTCCTTTGAATATGAACAAAATATATTTAATATAGAGCGGAAAAAATTATTTAAATGACCAGGGGAATACAGAGATATGGACATTAAGAAAAAAGAAAATTTAGAAAGAAAGATAAAACTTAGTAACAAAAAGTCTGTTTTCATGTTTTTGATGAAGCCGTATGGTTATTTAATATTGGTTATTATTATCGTCGTAACAATGATTTATACAGCAATTTTACTGGATAAATATTCATATAACGCAAGAAAATTTAGACTGTCTCTGCTTCATTTTAATAAAAATCAAGAGGAAATGATAACTGAATTAAATCGTTATAATTTTTCTCGAAATTTTATCCCTTATTTTAATAGTGAATTAGAGAAATGGAATAAATTTTATAAAAGACGGTTATTCCAAAGATTAATGACAAGGAAAAAAGCTGATGAGTATTTTAATTTTGTTCAAGAAATTCAATATGTTTTTTGGGATGAACAAGGAGCTGATTATGTTTGTAGTGATGTTAAGAAAGCAACAGAAAATATCAAAGCTCTAAAGAACACACTTTCGGAATTGAAAGCGGATGATAAGATAAAGTTAATGTCACTCTTACAAAAGTGTATTAAATTATCTAAGAAAACGAAAAAACTTAAAACAGTAGGCAATTATTCTCGAGCCGTGGGTTTGATACATGAAATTAGAAAGGAAATAGATGCTATTAAAGTTGAGCTAGAACAATATAACTTGCAAATTCACATTGCAAAGAAATATCGTTGGCCATCTGAAAAACGTTTCTTTTATAGCTGTATAATTTTTATTGAGGAGCTCCGGTCAAATTCCCGGATTTATTCTTATGTAAAATGTTATTCAGAGATGGAGGATATTTGGGATGATATTCAAAAGTCGGTATCGAAAAGTGAACTGATTATTTCAAAGGGATACTCGTATAAGAATTATAAACTCCTTGAAAAAAATAATTTCAACATCGATTTATTAGTAAAAAAATTCAGGAAGCAAGCAAGTTTTATAGTTAAAAATAAAATTAAGTCTGATATGGGTGATTGCCCGATAAATCAGGAGATAGATGAAGAACAGGACTTGGTGATTGATAAGATATATTTCCCAACGGTTTCAGTTTCAAAAATCCCCAGTAAAAAGAGAAAAATTATTATCCTGGTAAGTGTCGTAATTTCATCAGATGGAAAAATTATGAAGAAAACAATTAATCAAACTTCAGGTTCAGAAGAGTTGGATAAAATTGCCCTTGATGCAGTAGAAAAATTTAAATTAAAAATAAATTTAAAAACAAAAAATTCAAAAGAAAGATTTCAATCCATAATTCCCGTCCTTATTATAGGTGTTGAATAGGGTGCCGGGCATCTGAACCACGCGCTTTCTGAGTCAGAATAAACTATAAAAAACATAATAAAAGAATAAAATTTTTTACAGGGACTTTTACGAGACTTGTAATGGATAAGTAAAACCCTAAAAAATATTTGTAAAAATCAGTAGGGGCTTCCTGCTGGAAGCCCTTACCGTATGAAATAAGTATCCCATAAAGAATTGATAATTTCAAGCGGGAGGATTAAGTTCTTATACTCAGGGCGTGGACGCTTCGCTAGATCTCGCTTCGCTCGATGCGACTCGGTCGCCCCTAC
>DAOVMD010000036.1 GCA_030630935.1 Candidatus Mcinerneyibacteriota bacterium
AATGCTTAATCATTCAAATGTTATTGTAGAGACGCCCTATTACACGTCTCGATAAAGAAAATTAAAATCCAAACCTCCAATATCACTATGCACATAAATGTACATCATGATAAAAAGTTAATGTACGTCCCCCTTTTGTTTACTCATGCAAACAACAGTAATCAGTCCGAGATATTAGATCGAGATTGTACTAAATGCTTACAATAGTTGGTCTCAATCTCCGTCTCAATCCCGCGTGGTGTACCCAACGTGGTACACCATCAATCTGATAAATTAAAAAAACTAAAAATTAAAGGTTCGGCACCCATAATTACCATATTAATGTAAAAAAATGGAAAAACTTCAAATAAATTCTGATTGACTTTAAATATTTAATATGTTATAATTTCAATTTAATATATATATATATAAAACATCAAGGAAAATGGCAAAAAGACTCGGTGATATTTTAATAGAAAAGGGTATTATTACAGAGGCGGAGCTTCAGAAGGTTCTAGAGAAGCAGAAGGAGAGTTCATTACCATTAGGCCGACTTTTATTAGAGGAGAATTACTGTAAAGAGGAGAATTTATTAGAAGCACTTTCAGAGCAATTGGGATTGCCGATCATTCCATTAAAGGATTTTGAAATAGAGGAAGAGGTTATAAAGTTAATTTCATATCAATTATGTTTAAAATATAATATAGTTCCTGTTGATAACTTTGGTAATTCGGTAACTATTGCTACGAATGACCCACAAAATTTTGAAATGTTAGAGGCGGTCAAGTTTGCCACTGGTTTTGAAACAGAAGTAGTTCTTGCGAAGTCTACCGAGATTGCGGAGGTTTTAGTAAGGATTGAGAAGGATTCGGATGAAGACAACAAGATGTCAGATATTATGGATGGTCTTGATGATACTATTGTTGAGGTTGTTGACACAGAAGAAGATGAACTCAATGAGTTTGAGTTATTACAGGCGAGTGATGATAAGCCTATTGTAAAGTTGGTTAATTCAATCATTTCCAATGCAGTCACCCGTCGAGCGTCCGATATTCACATTGAATCCTATGATGAGGATTATATCCGAATTCGTTACCGGATTGACGGTGTTTTGTATGAGGCGATGAAACGTTTACCGGCTAAGATTCGGAACTCGGTGGTAACTAGGATCAAGATTCTGGCAAAGTTGGATATTACTGACCGGAAGCGTCCTCAAGACGGTCGATTTCGAATGAGTTTAAAGGGTCGTTCGATTGACTTCCGATTATCTACGCTTCCAACCATTTATGGTGAGCGGATTATGATCCGGATTTTGGATAAGAAACACCAGGTTTTTCAACTTGATAAACTTGGTTTGGATGAAGAACAGGTAAGACGACTTCGAACAGTAATTAATATGCCCTGGGGTATGGTAATCATTGCCGGTCCGTCAGGTTGTGGAAAAACCACAACTCTCTATACAGCTTTGATGGATATTTATGCAGACGACACGAATATTATGACAGCAGAAAATCCTGTAGAATTTGATTTTCCGGGAGTTAACCAAGTGAATACCAATGATGCGGTTAATCTTACATTTGCATCTGCACTTCGTTCTTTCTTACGCCAGGACCCCGATATAATTATGGTTGGAGAGGTTAGAGATCAAGAGACTGGTGAGATAGCAATTAAAGCAGCTTTGACTGGGCACCTTGTTCTTACTTCACTTCATACAAATGACGCGCCGAGTGTTGTTTCGAGGTTAACTAATATGGGGGTTGAGCCTTTCATGATTGCAGCCGCTTTAATAGGTGCAGTCTCACAGCGGTTGATCAGACAGATTTGTCCAAAATGTAAGGAGCCTACAGAAGTTACGCCCGAAGACTTTTTACAATTGGGTCTTAATCCAGATAAATACAGTGATGTTACAATATATAAAGGAAAGGGTTGTCCATATTGTGCTGATACTGGTTATTATAAAAGAACTGCGATATATGAAGTCATGCCTATTTCCAAGAAACTTCAAACCATGATAATTGACCATGTTATAACTACAGAACTAATGACACAAGCTCGTTTGGAGGGGATGTCTACATTACGTGAAGCAGTAGTTGAAAAATGGCTTACCGGAGTTACAACTCTTGAAGAGATTTACAGACAGACGGTTGCTGACCCGCCTGAAACCAACCCGCATCCTGAAGATTTGGAGGATACAATAGTTTAGATGAAAAGAGAATTAATTAAGAATTTAATTTCAAAAGAAGACGGTTCAGAAGTTTGCTTATCAGGCTGGGTGGATTCCAAGCGTGATTTAGGTAATCTGATTTTTATATATTTACGCGATATTTCCGGCTTGGTTCAGATTGTATTTGACCCGGAGAAAGTTAAGGTGGTCTGGGAAAAATCGCGTAATCTAAAGCCGGAGTGGGTGATCAGGATTAAAGGTAATCTCAGTTTCAGACCGGGAGAGAATGTATTAGAGAAGCATTCAACCGGCAACATTGAAGTGCTTGCTTCAGAGTTAGAGATATTAAATGATTCCAAGATTCTGCCATACGAATTAAAAGAAGGAGAGAAGATAAAAGAGGAATTACGTTTAAAATACCGGTACCTTGATTTAAGGAGAACAGAATTAAAGGATAATATCGTATTCAGGAGTGAGATATTTTATCGGCTTCGTGAATTCTTACATAAAGAGGGATTTATAGAGATTGAAACACCTATTTTAATAAAGAGTACTCCTGAAGGTGCACGGGACTTTATCGTTCCGTCAAGGAATTTTCCTAAGAAGTTTTATGCTCTTCCTCAATCACCACAGTTACTTAAACAACTTCTTCAGGTTGCTGGTTTTGAGAAATATTACCAGATGGCCAGGTGTTTCCGGGATGAGGATCTTCGAGCTGATCGACAGCCTGAGTTTACTCAATTAGATATTGAGATGTCATTTATTGAGATGGATGATATCATTGAAATGGTTGAGCGATTAGTTAATTATGTACTAAAAGAAGTTTTAAATATTAATCTTAAGATACCTATTCAGCGTATCTCATATCATGATGCGATGGAGAAATACGGAACCGATAAACCTGATGTCAGGTTTGAACTTCTATTAGAAGATTTTACCAATGACTTTAAGGAAATTGATTTTAAAATTTTACAAACTGTGATCGATTCAGGAAATAGGATCCGAGGTCTCAGGCTTGAAGATATTGATTATTTTTCCAGAAAGAGAATTGATTTACTTACTAATGAACTTAAGAGCTTTGGTATTCCCGGCATGATTTACATTAAGCGTAAGAATAACGAGATTTCATCATCAATTAAAAAGTTTTTAACAGAAGACATTATTTCTAAATTAAATATTAAGGATGGTGAAACAATTTTAATTCTAGCCGGGTCTGATGACTTGATAAATCCTGCGCTTTCATATCTTCGAAATAAATTGGGCAGGGAATTAAATTTGGTTAAGGATGACCTTGCATTTTTATGGGTTGTTGATTTTCCACTTTTAGAATTTGATTCAGATTCAAATACGTGGACTTATAAACACCATCCCTTTACACAACCATTTGAACCGGAGAAATTGATGAAGGGTGATGATCTTGCCGGAATTAAGGCTCGAGCCTACGACCTAATTTTAAACGGTGAAGAAGTAGCCGGGGGGAGTATAAGGAACCATGATATCCAGGTTCAGAAACAGATTTTTGAAACAATGAATATCCCTGAAGAAATTTATATGAAGCAATTTGGTTTCCTTTTAGAAGCCCTTGAATTCGGAGCCCCGCCCCATGGGGGGATTGCTTTTGGGATGGCAAGACTTATTGCCTCATTAATTGGAATTGAGAATATCAGAAATGTTATGGCTTTTCCAAAAACAACTTCTGGGAATTGTCTTATGACAGGTGCTCCTGATTCTGTATCAGCTGAACAATTACATGAATTAAAAATTAAAATATTAAAGAATGAAAAAGAATAGAAATATTTCAATTATTGACCTTGATAATTTAAAAGACCGTGAGCAGCTGTTTTCGTTGTTTGGTAAACACGACAATAACTTAAGATACCTTGAGGAGTTGTTTAATGTTAAAATTTTTTCTCAAGGGTATCAAGTTCATATTGAGGGGAAGCATGATAACCAGGAGAAAGTATCCAAGATTCTAAAGGAGCTTGCTCAACTGATCGGTTCCGGGAATAACCTTAATGTTCATCAGGTTCAGTACATGATAGAAGTTATGTCAAAAACAAATGTCAAGAAGATGGATAAGTTAATAAACGATTTTGTTAAAGTAGATTCTAAGAGAGGATTTGTTAGACCTAAAACTCTCGGTCAACGAAATTATATAAAAGCGATTAGAGAGAATGATATAACTTTTTCCATAGGTCCTGCAGGAACCGGTAAAACGTATCTTGCGATGGCTCTTGCAGTTGAACACCTCATTAAACACCAGGTTGATAGAATAATTCTTGCCCGACCTGCTGTAGAAGCCGGAGAGAAGCTTGGTTTTCTTCCGGGTGACCTGGTTGAAAAGGTTAATCCATACCTTCGGCCTCTTTATGATGCATTATATGATATGATGGGATTCGACAGGATTCAAACTCTAATTGACCGTGGAGTAATTGAAGTTGCCCCGCTTGCGTTCATGCGCGGACGAACTCTCAATAATGCTTTTATAATTTTAGATGAGGCCCAAAACTCAACTATCAAGCAGATGAAGATGTTTTTAACGCGTCTTGGCTTCGATTCAAAAACGGTAATAACAGGTGATATTACTCAAGTAGATATTCCAGACGGAAACTCCCGTTCAGGATTAATTTTAATTCAAGAGATTCTGAAAGATATTAAGGGAATTTCGTTTTCATATCTGCATAAGCAGGATATTGTAAGGCACGCACTTGTTCAGGATATAATACAGGCTTTTGAAAAACATTTGGATAAGAAAGATGAATGATACGCTGAGAAAAAAAAGTTTTGTAATTACATTACGAGAATATTTAAACACTGCAGATACAAAATACTGGAAAATCATTTTGTTTGTTTTAACACTTGTATTATTAACATACATCCAGGTTCACAATTATAAAACACCCAAGTTCTCTTTGAAATTAAATACAGTTGCACAAAAGACAATAAAAGCTCCTATTGATTTTTATATTGATGATGAAAGCGGAACCCTTTTAAAAATTGAAGAAGCGAAATTTAATTCCCTTGTTGCTTTCAGAATGATTCCTGATATCCTTGAGGAAAAGAAAAAACTCATACAGGTTGATTTCAATAAATTATCAGAAACTAAAAACAGTGATTTAAAAGAAAAAGCCAAAATGAAAGAGCTGCAAAAGATTCTATCTTCGTATAATCTTACAGATTCTGAAGTTAAAGAGTTATTTCTTGATATTAATTTACAGGAAATAAAACAGTTTATTCTGATTCGTCTTGAAAAAGTTATGGAAGAGGGGATTGCAGAGGATAAAGAATGGGTAATGAAGCAGATTGAGAAACAAGGGAAGATTTCTCGAAAGAATATTTTTCTTATCCGAGGATTGAAGGAAGAAGAGATCACGCTTAATCAGGTTATTACCTTGGAACTTGCCCTGGAGGCATTAAATAAGCAGACGGAAGAGCAGTACAAAGATAAGGTAATAATTAAGAAATTTTTAAATAGGGTATTTGAATATACTTTAGAACCGAATCTGGAGATAGACCTTAAGGCTACATCTCGACTTGAGGCAAAGGAGGTTGAGAAAGTTGAACCTGAAAAGCAGTTAATCATGCAGGGTCAGACGATTATTAGGGATGGAGATATTGTTCGTGAATCTCATACAAAAAAGATACGCGCCTTGAACCAACAGGTTATAAGTAGAAATATCTTTATTGTTATAATTGGCTACGGAATATTTAATCTTTTATTGCTTGTTGTATTTTCATATTTCACTTCCAAATTTTTCTTTTCTCGTTTTGATTTAAATACCTTGATATTGTTTACCACATCTTTGTTTGTAACAGTAATCGTTTCAAATTTATTTTTATATTATGAACCATTCAAAGAGATGGGGTTCTTGACAGAATATTCCATACCTGCTGCTTTCTTTGCTATGTTAATTACAATTTTAATTACTCCTGAACTTGCATTATTCTCCCTTGTATTATTAGGCCTTTACCTTGGAAGTTTAACAAACTTTAACTTTAATTTTCTGATGGTTGCAATGATTAGTAGCATAGTTGGTGTTTTTGCAACTCGAAATATCAGAAAGAGAAATGATCTAGTTAGAGCAACATTTTATGTAATCCTGGCAATTGCGGTTTCTATTATATCACTCCGGATAATAAATAATCAACTTGTTTTTTCTCATGAATTATTTTCCGGGGTTTTAGGTGGAGCAATTTCGTTACTTCTTTTATTATTTTTTCTTCCGATATTTGAGAGTATTCTTGATGTATGTTCCAATCTGCGTCTGCTTGAATTAACAGACCTGAGTAATCCGAGTCTTGTAGAGATGGCTTTAAAAGCTCCCGGCACATATCAGCATAGTTTGACAGTTGGAACTCTTGCAGAAGCCGGCGCGAAGGCAATCGGAGCAAATACCCTCTTAGCCCGTGTGGGTGCATATTATCATGATATCGGGAAGGTTAGTAAGCCCGGTTACTATATTGAGAATCAGAAATATAAAAGGAATCCTCATGATAAAATCTCTCCTTTCATGAGTGTAAAGATAATAATATCTCATGTTAGAAATGGAGTTACGCTTGCAAAAAAGGAGAAGCTTCCGCAGCGGGTTATAGATATAATAGAACAGCATCAGGGAGACATGGTGCTTCATTACTTTTTCACAAGAGCCCAGGAAGAATCACGTAAGGAAAAGATTACAGAAGCGGAATTTAAATATCCCGGTCCCAAGCCGAAGTCAGCAGAAGCTGTGATTGTTATGATTGCTGATAAGATTGAAGCAATGTCAAAGTTATTAACAGAGCCGACACATAAGAATATTAAAGAAATGGTAATGAACACATTTAAGAAACTTCTTATTGATGATAAACAATTCGAAGATTGTAATATTCTACTCAGTGATTTATATAAGGTTGTAAATGCATTAATCATTACTCTTGACGGGATGTACCATTCCAGGATTGAGTATGATGTTGAAAAGAAAAAAGAAAACAACGGTAACTCAAATGGCAAGAAAAACAATAAAACCTAAAACAATGTATAGTTCAGAAATTCTAACAAAGGGTCTTCGACTAAGTAATAAAAAGAAGGATTTAATACGAGAAATTTCAGGAGAAATTCTCATGTTTTTATTAGAGAGATTTAATTTGGAATATGAGATTAATGAGAAGAGGTATATGAAACTAAGAAACTCAAAACTTTTACTGAATATCCTGATTACGACTCAATACGGGATCAAGCGAATTAATAAGAAGTTTAGAGATTTAAATAAATCGACAAATGTTTTAAGTTTCAGTTATATCACTGCTCCTCAGGAATTAATATTTTTAATGGATGAAACCATTTTAATAGGCGAAATTATACTCAATTGGGAAGATGTTTTATCTGATTCCGGACCTCATCAAATTGAGTTAAGGGAATCATTGTTGAATTTACTTTCGCACAGTATTTTACATATTTTTGGTTTTAGTCATTCAGATAAAGCGAGTTTAAGGAAGATGGAAATAGAAAAGGCTAAAATATTAAAAGAATTAAAATTAAGTACTTAGAATCTAAGGAGGTATAAATGGTTAAGGAATATAAAACCGCTCGAGAAGTAGTTGGACCTTTAATGTTAGTTGAGAAGGTTTCCGGTGTCAAGTACGAAGAACTGGTAGAGATCGAGCTTCAGTCCGGAGAGATTCGCCACGGCAAGGTTCTGGAGATTGACAGGGACAGAGCTCTTGTTCAATTATTTGAAGGCGCTTCCGGGGTAAATGTATTTACAAGTAAAATTAGGTTTTTAGGTAAAGGCTTAGAAATTGGTTTATCTCAGGATATTCTTGGTCGGGTTTTTGATGGTCAAGGCAGACCAATTGATAAGGGTCCGGAGATCATTCCGGAAGTAAAGCTTGATATCAATGGGAGCCCCATTAATCCATACGCGAGAAATTATCCTTCGGAGTTTATTCAAACGGGAATTACCGGGATTGACGGGTTAAATACTCTTGTTCGTGGACAAAAACTTCCGATCTTCTCCGGTGCTGGTCTTCCTCACGCTCAAATGGCCGCTCAACTCGCCCGCCAATCATCAGTTGTGGGATCAAAAGAAGAGTTTGCAGTTGTTTTTGGGGCGATGGGAATTACTTTTGAGGAAGCAGATTTCTTTATTTCAGATTTCAAAAGGACAGGGGCAATTGAAAGGGCAGTTTTATTTATTAACCTGGCAAGTGACCCAGCGATTGAACGTATTGCATTACCACGGCTTGCATTAACTGCAGCTGAATACCTTGCTTTTGAAAAGGGTTACCATGTTCTTGTAATTTTAACTGACTTAACAAATTATTGTGAAGCATTACGTGAGATTTCTGCTGCACGAAAAGAGGTTCCCGGGCGAAGAGGTTATCCCGGATATATGTACACTGACCTATCAACTATTTATGAGCGCGCCGGTAGGATCAAAGGTAAATCCGGTTCAATAACCCAGATACCTATTCTCACAATGCCGGAGGATGATAAAACGCATCCAGTCGCGGACTTAACAGGCTATATTACAGAAGGTCAGATAATCCTATCCCGATCTCTCCATAAAAAGAATATTTATCCGCCGATTGATGCTCAAGCATCTTTATCAAGGTTGAAGGATAAAGGGATTGGTGCCGGTAAAACAAGGGAAGATCATTCGGATTTATTTAATCAGTTATTTGCTGCTTATGCCCGGGGTTTAGAAGCCCGGGAACTATCGGTCATTCTCGGAGAAGGCGCACTTTCTAAAATGGATAAATTATACCTTATATTCGGAGATTATTTTGAAAGGAAATATATTAATCAAGGAGAAGAAGAAAATCGTACAATCAAAGAAACTCTTGATATTGGTTGGAAATTATTGG
Organism: Candidatus Mcinerneyibacteriota bacterium; assembly: GCA_030630935.1. Lineage (GTDB taxonomy): Bacteria > AUK180 > AUK180 > JAQVHJ01 > JAQVHJ01 > DAOVMD01. The sequence continues at coordinate 8,990 of DAOVMD010000036.1, forward strand.
GTTTGTTGCCGAAGATTGAATTAAAGAGAGTCCGGGATGAATATATAGAAAAATATTTCAAGGCGACAACCGAGGAAGACCTACTGATTTATAGCGAAGAGAAATTCACACAAAATATTTAACGGAGAACTTGATGAAGATAAAAATTATCGCGACAAGAATGGAGCTTCTCCGGTTAAAGCGGAGGTTGGTTTTAGCAAAGAAAGGCCATAAGCTCTTAAAAGAGAAACTTGAAGAATTGATGCGGCAATTTATTTTATGTGTAAATCGCTTTAAAGGAATCAGGGGAAATATTAAGGAATTACTTCAAATTGGCCATCAGAATTTTGTGAAGGCGCGAGCCACCGTTCCGAAAGAATATATTGAATCTGCTTTAAGTGTGACGGATGCAAAAACTGAATTGAAATTGGATTCTGCTTATATCTTAAATATCCAAATTCCCAAATTGAAAATTGAAGTAAAAGGAGACATTCATTCCTATGGTTTTAGAGATACGTCGGTATCTCTTGATAAAGCGTTATCATCATATTATGAGGTATTTGAGGATATGATAAAGTTAGCTGAACTTGAAAAGACTATTTATTTAATTGCACTTGAAATAGAAAAAACCCGCCGTAGGGTTAATGCATTAGAATATATTCTTATTCCTAATATTGCTGATGCAATCAAAGTAATTTCTATGAAGTTAGACGAGCGTGAGCGTGCGAATTTAACAAGGTTAATGAAAATTAAAGATATTATCCAAAAAAGAAAACAATAAAAAGGGGATGCTATGAGACTTCCAAGAAAAAAAATATTTATTGAAAATGTTAATCTGCTTTATATTGATATTCAAAAAATTATCCAGTTAAGCCAGACGGATCGCCGGGCAAAAATCGATGGTTACCTGTCAGTAATCTATCCCGGAGTTCAAGATATTATTTTTTTCCGAAAAGGTGAGATGATTAATGCTGGAACTTTTTCAGGTCAGGAGAAGAACCCTGTAAGTGTATTTAAAGCACTGGACAAGATGAAGTTAAAAGATGATGATGGAGCTCTTTTTTATTCTGAAGTCGAAGAGGATTTATTAAAGCTCTTAATTGCTATATTTTATATTGAACCGAAACACAAGAACTTGAGTTCAAAATATACAAATATTCGAAAGCTATTTGAGGTAATTCAAAAGAATAAATTTGAAGGATTTCTTGAGTTTGATATTAATAACGGGTTAAATTTTATTGAGTTCTCTGGTGAAATTCTGGGTGGGGCATATTTCTGTGATGATGTAGAAGAACCCCTGAGTGAGGTTTTGTCCAGGGGTGATGACCAGATGATAATTGAAAGTGTAATTTCTCTAATTGAAAATTATGAAACAGAAGTTTTAGTTAATATCTACAATAAAGTTGATGAGTTTAAAGTTCAAGTTTCTCCTGCGCAGATTCAACTACTTGAGAAAGCCGTAAATTCAATCATTGAAGGTGTTTCAAAAGCAATCGGTGTGGCAAATACAGTAGATTATATAAAACTTTCTCTTGAAGAAGTAACGGCTAAATATTCATTCCTGAAAGATGTTGCTCTGACTGAAAATTCTTGTGTTCTCGAGAAGGTTTTTGCAGAACCTGAAATGTTCATTAAAAGTATAGCTGAATGGATAAATAATTTTATTGATAAAGCAAGTTTGTCTTTAGGGGAAAAGACATTTGAAGTAACTTTTAATTGTATTAAAGATATGAGATTTGCACTTGAGAAATTACATTTCTTTAATTATTCTTACTTGAAATCAATGCTATAATGTTTTTTAAGTTATTTTTATTTCTAATGCCACGAAAAGTCAAAGAGTTTTTTAAGAAATTAATAAAGAATATATTAAGAGACGAGTTCGACAAGAAATATCTGCCGGAAGTAGAAATGAAAATTGATCGAACAGAGCAGAAACTTTTTCATCAAATTAAGAACCAGAATTTTCAACTTTCAAAATTAGCAGTCACAGATAAGAATTCCAAAATACAACATTATCCCCTGTCAGTTTATTTAGAGACATCCTTAAAATGTAATTTAAAATGTATCATGTGTCCGGGACATTCTTTTAACAAAGAAGATAAAACAAAAGGACAAGATTTCGGAATACTCTCCCCAGAAATATTTAAGAAGATAACACCCTTATTCCCGTATTTGGATAGATGTATTTTGTCCGGAGACGGAGAACCTTTTTTGAATATGCACTTATTAAAATATTTAAAAGAACTAAAAAGACATCAAATATTTGTAGGTTTTATTACTAATGGAATTCTTTTGAAAAAAGAGACGGCAACTAAATTAATTGAATTGGGGGTTGATCAAATTACCTTTTCCATTGATAGTCTTGAAAAAGAACTTTATGAAAAAATACGAGTAAATGCAAAGTTTGAAATTTTAATGGAAAATATAAAGTACCTTTTCTCTGAGAAAGAGAGGTTGAACGGTTTGAAAACGAATATAACGATTGCAGCAGTTTTAATGCGAAGCAATTATAAGGAGATGAGAAAATTTATTAAATTTGCAAGTGACTGGGGAATTAATCAGGTTCTTTTTAATCCTTTAATCCGATATCCAGATGATAGATATCTTCGTTTTTATGATGATAATTGCTTGACTGAAGAAAACTTACAGAATCTTAAAACAGAGATTCCGGATTTAATTGATTATAGCAGGAAGTTGAGAGTGGATTTTGTTTTAGCTTTTTTCCCCGGAATTCGAGATCTCCCGGAAAGAAAAAAATTTAAAGGAGACATCATCTGTTCGGAGCCATGGACTACTATGTTTATAACCTGGGATGGACATGTAAGAACCTGCTGTTTAAATGAAACATCTCTGGGTTTTTTAAAAGAAGATTCAATTGAAAATATTTGGTTTTCTAAAAAATATCAAGATTTAAGAGATGAAATTACTTCGGGGAAAATTGTAAATCCTTTTTGTGTGAATTGTATAAAAACTTCAAGACAGGATTTTATTATTAATGAGATTGAAAAGATATTATTTTCTATGCGGGAGTTTTTAGAACAAACTTGGTGACTTCAGCAAGCTTTTCTGAGAATATTATAAAATCCTCACTCCTCAATCCTGCAATTCCAAGGTATATATGCGGTTTATTCTCTCCGTGAAAATCTGATCCACCAGTGATAATCAAAGAATTATTAGAAGCAAGTGTTATCAACTGTGAGATATATTCTTCTGAATGTGAAGGGTAGTATGCTTCAATTCCTAAAATACCAACTTCAATAGCTTCACGAATTATCTTTTCCCTGATCTTTTCTTCAATTAAACCGGGATGTGCAAGGACAGGCATTCCTCCCCACTCAAGAACCTTTTTTATTAGAAATTGATGAGAATGCCTTTCTTTCTTTTCATAGATGGGAGCATCTTTCCTCAGGTATTTTACAAATGCTTCCTTAACTGTTGAGACATACCCTTTTTTTAACATTGCTGCTGCAAGGTGTGGCCTTCCAACTGCACCTTTATCGCCTTGCTTCTCTACTAAAACTTCTTCGACCGAAACAGGAATTCCAAACTCGTTCGTTTTTTTACACATTTTAACAATTGCATTCATTCTATG